>CAYJHS010000114.1:0-8181 GCA_964369815.1 uncultured Desulfovibrionaceae bacterium | reverse complement strand
GCCACTATGCACACGTGGACTGCCCCGGTCACGCCGACTACATCAAAAACATGATCACCGGTGCTGCACAAATGGACGGTGGTATCATCGTTGTTGCTGCTACTGACGGTCCTATGCCACAAACTCGTGAGCACATCTTGCTTGCTCGCCAAGTTGGTGTACCTTACCTTGTAGTATTCCTCAACAAGTGCGACCTTGTTGACGACGAAGAACTTTTGGAACTCGTAGAAATGGAAGTTCGCGAACTTCTTTCTTCCTATGACTTCCCAGGTGATGACGTACCTGTTATCCGTGGTTCTGCTCTTAAAGCTCTTGAAACTGACAACCCAGACTCCGAAGAAGCCAAGTGCATTCTCGAGCTCCTCGACGCTTGCGACAACGCTATTCCTGAGCCAGAGCGTGATATTGATAAGCCATTCCTTATGCCTATCGAAGACGTGTTCTCCATTGCAGGCCGTGGTACAGTTGTTACCGGTCGTGTAGAGCGCGGTATTGTTAGAGTAAGTGAAGAAGTGGAAATCATTGGTATCAAAGAAACCACCAAAACCACTTGCACAGGCGTTGAAATGTTCCGCAAAATTCTTGACGAAGGTCGCGCTGGCGAAAACGTTGGTGTTCTTCTTCGCGGTGTTAAGCGTGACGAAGTGGTTCGTGGACAAGTACTTGCTGCTCCAAAGTCCATCACCCCACACAAGAAATTTAAGGCAGAAGTGTATGTTCTCTCCAAGGAAGAAGGCGGTCGTCACACCCCATTCTTCTCTGGCTATCGTCCACAATTCTACTTCCGTACCACAGACATCACTGGTATCATCGGTTTGCCTGACGGCGTAGAAATGGTAATGCCTGGTGATAACAGCCAATTCATCGTTGAGCTCATCAACCCCATCGCCATGGAAGCTGGTCTTCGCTTCGCTATCCGCGAAGGTGGCCGTACCGTTGGCTCCGGTGTTGTAACCGAAATCGTTGAGTAATTATCATGCGTATTAATGTACTATTGGCTTGCACTGAGTGCAAACGCCGCAACTACAGTACTCGTAAGAACAAGAAAACCACAACTGGTCGTCTTGAACTGAAAAAGTATTGCCCTTGGGATCGCAAGCACACTGTGCACCGTGAAACCAAGTAATTAATATGACAGGGTATGGCTTCATGTCCTTATGAAGCCATACCTTAAAATAGGTGTTAGAAAGTAATAAAACAAAGAAGCAAAAATTTCAAAACCGCAAGGATTTGAAAAATCATGCTGAGACTGTAAATGATACTTTTTCAACACACTGTTACAGGGCAGTAGCTCCAACGGCTAGAGCGGCGGTCTCCAAAACCGCATGCTGGGGGTTCGAATCCCTCCTGCCCTGCCATTTTTTTACCCAAAAAAGCATCTACGGTACCCAATATGGCAACTAAAAAAGCAGGATCGCAAAACACAGCAAAGGCAAGCACTGAGCAAAATATCGTCTCACGTTTTATTACCTATGCCGAAGAGTCACGCGCTGAGCTTCGCAAGGTAAGCTGGCCTACGATTCTTGAAACACGCAAAGCGACTTTAGTTGTACTAGGTTTTGTAACCGTTATGTCCATACTATTGGGGCTTGTAGATTTGGGCCTTTCCTCCCTTATCAAAACCATTCTTTCCTAGGCTACAACCATGAGTGATGAAAATTTACATGACGAGCAAAGCCTAGCATCAGGCCAAAATGAGCAAGAAGAAGCCAAAGAGCAGGAGCAAGAGCAAGCAGAGGAAGAAGTATCTTCTGAGGTGAATGCTTTTGATGCTGCAGCAGAAGTTGCTGAAAGTGCTCCTCATAATTACGGAACCCTTGATGGTGTTGTCACCGAAAATATGCGTTGGTACATTTTGCATACCTACTCAGGTTTTGAGCAACGTGTAGAACAAACCATCAATGAAATGGTTCGCAATGGTCAAGCTCAAGGACTTATAGGCCGAGTGGTTGTGCCCACTGAAAAAGTGGAAGAGCTTGGTAAGGGTGGCGAAAAGCGCACAACAAAAAGAAAATTTTACCCAGGATATGTCATGATCCAAATGGCCATGACAGATTTTTCTTGGTACCTTATTCAAAATATTCCTAAGGTAACAGGATTTGTGGGTGGGAAAAATAGACCTTCTCCCATGCGCGACAGCGAAGCAGAGAAGATTTTACAATTAATGAGGGAACGCCAAGAAACACCACGTCCGAAGTTCAATTTTGACAGAGGCGAAGAAGTGCGTGTTATTGATGGACCTTTTGGTGGATTTAACGGCGTTGTTGATGAAGTCAATTATGACAAAGGCAAACTGAAAGTTTCAGTTTCTATTTTTGGACGCCAAACGCCTGTGGAGCTTGACTTTATACAGGTTTCCAAGGGCTAAACTTAAAGCTCACAGTGTTCTTGAAGGAATCAAAAAATGGCTAAAAAAGAAATTGCCAAAATTAAATTACAAATCTCAGCTGGTGCTGCAAACCCTTCGCCTCCAGTAGGTCCGGCGCTTGGTCAGCATGGCCTTAATATCATGGGGTTTTGTAAAGAGTTCAATGCTCGTACACAAGATCAAAAAGGAATGATTATTCCTGTAGTTATCACCGTGTATGCAGACCGCTCCTTTAGCTTTATCACCAAGACCCCGCCCGCTGCTGTTCTTATTATGAAAGCTGCTAAGGTGGAGAAAGGCTCTGGCGAACCTAACCGTAATAAAGTCGGTTCTGTTTCCATGGCTCAAATTGAAGAAATTGCTAAATTAAAAATGCCTGACCTTAACGCTGCCTGTATGGAATCTGCTGTTAAGTCTATTAGCGGCACTGCCCGCAGCATGGGCATTGAGATTAAGTAGCTTTTCTTAAACAGAAAAGCCGTTCAAATCAATTGTACTGCCATCAACCGAATGGCAGGAGATGAAAAACGAAGGAAAATACAATGCCCAAACATGGCAAAAAATTTCGTTCCGCTCTTGAAGGAGTGGATTTACAACAGCGCTATACATTAGAAGACGCTGTAGCTAAGTCCTTGGCTGCAAGCTTTGCAAAGTTTGACGAAACCGTTGACGTTGCTGTGCGCCTTGGTGTTGACCCAAAATATTCTGACCAAATGGTGCGTGGCGCAGTAACACTGCCTAACGGCCTTGGTAAAACTGTACGTGTTGCTGTATTCTGTAAGGGTGAAAAAGAAGCTGAAGCCTTAGCTGCTGGCGCTGACTTTGCCGGTGCTGAAGAGCTCGTAGCAAAAATTAAAGACGGCTGGCTTGATTTTGACGCAGCTGTTGCCACACCTGACTGTATGGCTTTAGTTGGTCAAATTGGTCGTATGCTTGGACCTCGCGGTCTTATGCCCAATGCCAAAACCGGCTCTGTAACTACCGATGTTACTACTGCCGTAAAAGAGCTTAAAGCCGGTCGTGTAGAATTTCGCGTAGACAAAGCTGGTGTACTTCATGCTCCTCTTGGCAAAGTTTCCTTTGGATCCGAAAAAATTCTTGGCAACTTAAAAGCGCTTTTAGACACCGTTCAACGCTTAAAGCCTGCTACTGCCAAGGGTCAATATATGCTGTCCTTAGCCATTTCCACCACTATGGGACCTGGCTTTAAAGCAGATCCTGCGCACATTAAGAAATTCTTAGAAGCTTAATGAGCTGAAAAGCTGTAATCTCCGGTTTTATAAATATTTTCGAAATTTTACTCTTAACAGTCAAAATTTCGGTTTGGAGGGGAATTTTTTTCCCCTTCGTGGCTATGGATTAGGAATATTCGAGTCGAAGAAAGTAGGTGTATTATATAAATCCTACCGAGACCTTTTAATCATCTTAGATGATAATAGTCTTTGGCTCGGCATTCCATTTGGCAAACCCCCAACGTGAGGAGTATCACGTGAACAGGTCCGAAAAAGCTGTCCTCATAGAAGCCATTAAGGCAAAAGCCGATAAAGCTTCTATCATGATAGTAACAGACTTCAAGGGTATGCCGGTGGAAGAGCTGACAAGCTTAAGAGATGCGCTTCGCAATGCAGGTTGTGAATACCTTGTTGTGAAAAACACTCTTGCTCGTATTGCACTCACCGGTGGCACACACGATTCCATTAAAGATGACTTTAAGGAAAACTGCGCCATTGCCTTTGGATACGATGACCCCGTGGCGGTGGCCAAAGCGATCAGCGACTTTGCAAAAACAAGTAAACTCTTCAAAATTCGCCATGCGAGCCTTGAAGGTAAAGTACTTGCAGCTGCACAAGTTGAAGACCTCGCTAAGCTCCCAAGCAAGGAACAACTCCTTGCCCAAACGCTTGGCACCATGAACGCTGTGCCCACCTCTTTCGTATCACTTTTTGCCAACATGATTCGCGGTATGCTCTATGCTCTTAAAGACTTAGAGACCAAGAAAGCCGCCTAAATGTTGTCTACAAAAAAAAGCTAAAGCTAAAGATTTTAGGAGAATACCATGTCCGTAACTAAAGAACAAGTTGTAGAGTTTATCTCCAACATGACCGTACTTGAACTTTCTGAGTTCATCAAAGAATTAGAAGAAAAATTCGGCGTATCTGCCGCTGCTCCTGCTGCTGCCATGATGGTTGCTGCTCCTGCTGCTGGTGGTGGTGCTGAAGCCGAAGAAAAAACCGAATTTGACGTTATCCTCAAAGGCGCTGGCGCTAACAAAATTGGCGTTATCAAAGTTGTTCGTGCTCTTACTTCCCTTGGCCTCAAAGAAGCCAAAGATAAAGTTGACGGCACCCCATGCGCCATCAAAGAAGGCGTTTCTAAAGACGAAGCTGAAGACGCCAAAAAGCAACTCGTTGAAGCCGGCGCTGAAGTGGAAATTAAGTAATTTCACTAAAAGCTTGCTAATTTTTAAGGCTTGCTCTTTTTCAAGAGCAAGCCTTTTTATTTTTTGGGGGAAACTTTTGTGAACAAAAGTTTCCCCTAAACCACCTTCAAAAAACTTTCAATGCGACAACACTTATCCTTCTAACACCACTTCTTGCCGCAACATGAGTTATGCAGGCACTCTGTGAAAAATGCTGGTGTTAATTTCATTGGCACCAATGGTATCTTGCAACATCCTCACAACAAGCTTACTCAGCTTTGCAGTGAAAAATCTTTCAAGCATACAAAATTTAGCTTTTCATTGGTATAGTATAAAAATACAATTGGCATCGATGTAATTGATGCCAGTATTTTTATACTATACCAATGAAAAGCGCAATAAAACAAACACTTACGATGCTGAGTTAAGGTAAAAGTTACATATAAAATATCTTCTTATGCCACAAGGGCTATATAATCAGGCAAATACTATCCTAAATGGTTATGGGTTGTTCCAAGGTTGCGTGGCGTCATCACGCAAGATTGGGTCATTCCATGGGGCTGTAAGGTCATTCTTTTCATAACGATTATTCCAAGGTTGCTTGGGATCAGTATTTTTGAAGCGATTTTGCGCCATCTTTTCCTCTTGAGCTTCTTCTTCAGCTTCTGCAAAGGCCTGTAAGAATCTTTTGTTCTCTTCTTCACTAAGGGCGCAACCTGCCACAAACATATTACCGATCACAATTAAAAACAGGAACAAAATATTTTTCATCATCTCTCACCTCCTTCGCCCAGTGTACTTCTCCTTTTAAGTATATGCACTATCCGTCCAGACATGATACGCACTACAATGTATGTTGTTAAAAACACAAAGACATAGCCTGCATGTAACGAAGTGAAGGGAAGCGTGTATAAATTAATCCCCTCAAAACGCAAAGCGAGCCAAGCTAGAGCAAAGGGTACCGGTAAAAGCGTCGCCATACCCACGCTGGCTCTGGCAAAAAAATGTTTACCAAAATACTCATGCGCCAACTTGTTAGCCGCAAAATACGCTTCTTTATTACCAGCATGTAGCGCATTCATACTAATTTTATGATAATCTTGCATTTCTGCATAAAGATGTGAATAATATTTTATATGCAAGCGTATAATTAGATTATATAAAAGATTACCAATGAGGACGCAGTACACTGATAAAACTACGCAACCAAGCCACATACCCATGTGCGAGTTAGACACCAACCGAAAAGGCGCAATAAGAAAGGCATCAAGCCATATATATAAGTCTTGCATGTTAAAAAAATACGCTAAAATATAGTTATTATCAATATCCTGTAATCCAATTTATTAATTTTTCTTGGGGGGGAGAGAACTTTTTTGAACGTTTTTGAAACTTCAATGCGGTAAGATTTTACTTTTAATAATAAAACCTTGCCGCATTGAAAGTTTTTTGAAGGGGGTCTGGGGGAAACTTTTGTTCACAAAAGTTTCCCCCAGAAAAAATAACATGAAAAACCACTTACCTACCAAAGGCGCATATCAAAAAATCCGCGCAGAATGTAGTTAATACCTACCACGAAGGCAAGGACGATGAAAAGACGCTTGAGCCAAATATCAGGGAGATATTTAGCGGTCATGGGGCCAACCCAAGAACCAAGCACAATACCGGCAAGTTCAATACCGATAAGTGGCCAGTATACGGGGGTACCACCAAACATAAATGTCGCAATGGACGTTACCATACCAACGAGCACGGCAAAAGCTGACGTTCCGGCGGCTAAGTACATAGGCAGTTGCGAAATACTGGTCAAGAATGGCACAAGTAGAAAACCACCACCAACGCCGAGGAAGGAGGCCACGGAAGCAATGACAAAGCCGCCGATGACAGGAACAAAGGTACTGAAAGAAAATTCTACACCACAAAAGGTGAATACCACACGAGACATGCTTACGCTTACCACTTTTACACGAGTTTGTGTACCGTCGTTGGAGTGTCCTTTGGAAGCTTCCTCAAAGGCTTTGGCGGCGGCGGCGGCTTTTTGTTTTTTAGCTTTAGCAGCGCCGGTGGTTTCGTAAAATAAATAGCAGCCAAGCGCCAGCACGAACAATCCGAAATAACCAAGATAACTTGAAAAATCAATTTTACCTTGCGTCAGCTTTGGAATGAGCGTTGCCCCAGCCAAGGAGCCAATACCAAGGGCAATGCCAAGGGGCAATACCACACGCCCTATGCTCCAATATTTGAAGGAAGAGATGAAAGCCGAGCAACCCACAAGCCATTGGTTAGAAACTCGGATGGAGTCGGTGATATTTTTGTTAATTGTCATATCCTTACCAAAACTGCCGGCATAGTCACCAAGGCCAAAAACGTTAATATGCCCCACAGAGGCCATAACGCCACCAAAGGCACCCACAGTGGAGAAAATCCAACCGACCCAAATGGCCCAAATAAAAGCTAGCACTGGATTAATATTGGGTGCACCTGGGATGCCCAAAAAGCCTAATGGGGCTGTAGCATCTATTTTCTTAGCATCGACAGCCGCATCAATGGCAGCTTTTAAAGGGTTATCGGCTGCCACATTAGACTTTGCAGCAACAGGAGCGCTTTGCTCTTTTGCCGGAGCCTCAGCTGCGTTAACGTAAGACAGTGTAGGAGAAGCCCACATACACACGAAAAGCAAAAATACAACACGTAAGGCTAACGATTTACAATTAATCATAAAATGTCTCACTTATTCACTTTTATATAGAATTTATACATTATTCTTGTCAGTTCCAACAAAAAAAGGTGCATTTTTAATATGATAAACTATGACTTTTCGCACCCCTCACATGGTGTATTTTTGCTTTTTTTGAAGGCAATCAAAGGACAGTTTTTACAGACATCGCCACCAGGGAAGCCATCGCCAGGACGAGTGATAGAGCTTGATCCACTATTTTGATTCATACGATGTAAAAGACGTAGCACGGTTGGCTCCAACTGGTCGCCGGTGATAAAGACGTTCACTTCGCCGCGCTCTGTTTTACCGGCATTGTAGCTACCAGAACATGCAGGGCACATATTAAAGGTGTGCTCTTTATAACAATATACAGAGCCACCGCAAGCTGAGGAGCTCATGGTAACCATGGGGCGCAAAGGATGGGTGTCAGTGGCAGCCATATAATCCACCGCCAAGTGGTATGCCTGAATATTATCACAGTAAAAATGTACAACGTGCGGTGTGCCTTGACACTCTGCCAAAGGACCAGGGACAATTCCCTTAAGGCTTTCAAAATCCATTTTAGGTTTACTGTGCATAAAACGCTCAGCCTGATCTAAATCATTACAGTACTTTAACTGTGTTTTCATATATGGCTTTCAGCATAGAATGCAAGTCTATGAAAGCAACTTCATT
>CAYJHS010000113.1:0-8353 GCA_964369815.1 uncultured Desulfovibrionaceae bacterium | reverse complement strand
CCCCCCCCCCCCCCCCCCCCCCCCCCCCCCCCCCCCCCCCCCCCCACAAAAAAACAACAAACTTACCGCTCACACAAACAGACATATGCGCAATACTTGCACGCATCGGTTTTTCTGGCACAAAAAGCTGATGTACTTTGTAAGTGTTGGAGCACAAAAGTCAAAAGCTTTTTGATACGCACTTGCACAATATCTTCTCGGTCAAGACATTTTATCTTATCCAAATAATACACTTCTTGCCCTTTATCACCAAGGGCTACGAGCGCTGCGTCAAGCACTGCTTCTTTACCTTGGAAATGCGTCTCGCAAAGGTATAAATAGCAGGCCAACTGCAAGGAAGGAAAGGCAGTGGCTACACGTTGCATAAGGTCATCACTGTTTGCAGCGTGTGGTGTCCAATGCGCCAAGTCATCACGCAAGTCCATGTCCGTCCACGCTCCGGCACTAACCTTTATATTTTTACCTGTTTTATAATCCAGCACTACAAGGCCATTGCGCAATTCCTTATGGCAGGCATGGTCGGTGCGCCTGTCCACCCTATCCAATACTCCCTTGATGTAAAAATTTTCACCCTGTACGCCCTGAATGGGGGCTAGTAATTTTTTTTCTAAACATTCTATATGGGTATAACCTATGGGAATTTGTTCTTTTTGTGCCGCCAAAAACCGCTCTAGACGCAAAGGCGCTGCCATGCGCAAAAGCATGAGACTGTGAGCAGGAAGGCTTTGTTGCAAAGTGCTATTTGAAAAATAATATTCAAATATATCTAATAGATAATCTAGAGTAATATCTTCTAAAAGTAGCTTTTTTCCTTCCCACGGGGCATAGGCCTTTTGCAAAACATTGTGCAAAAGCGTACCCACTTCTTGAGGGTCATCTCCTTCATTGACAACATCTAGCGACTTAAAGTCATAAATATATTTCCATGCAAATTGCAAAGGACACTGCAAATACACGTCTAAGCTAGACGGCGACAGCCCCTTTACAAGCATCTGTTGTATCTTTTGACGTATTTGTGGGGTAACAACAATACGTTCTTCTTGTAAAACAATAGGATAAATGGGGCTTGCCACGGTGCGTAGGGGGGCGTCATTGCTTTCGATGATGCGCCCACGCCTTTGTGCTTCTTCCCAAAGGTATGCATCAACAAAGCGACTGCGAGATTTTTTGTCGTCCAGCAAAGTAGAGTATTGCGCTCCTTCTTGCCAATAAAAAAACACTTCTTTAGCCGAAGCCACCAAGCGATACAAAGTATGCGCCATAATTCGTTCCCGCTCGTGTAGGCCCGGTAACCCCAGCACTGGACGCAGAGCATCAGGCAATAGGGGGTCAGCAGCAGAAAAACCCGGCAAGGCATTGTCCGTAGCATCCACAATATAGACCGTATCAAAGTGCAGCAGACGTGTTTCCAACATGCCAAGCACCTGTAGACCGGTAAGGGGGTCGGCTTCAAAGGGCACTCGTTCCGCCTTAATACACTGACGGCACAGAGCAAAAAGAGTGGCTTGAGGCAATATTTCGTCTGCAAGGCTAGACACTCGCAAAGCGGGGATAACGTGCTTTACTAAGCGATACATGCTTTCTGCATCAAAGGCATAACGCTCCCACACCTCTTGGCCGTGAGAGAGCAACATCTGGCAAAGCTGTGAGAGGGCTTCACCAAGCTCTTGAGCCGTGCGCACGGTGGCAAAATTTTCCATAAGGCAAGTAAATAATTGCTGTAATAATGGCAAAGACCCTTCGGTAAAGTAGGGATGCAACTGCCATGACGTAAGAACGGAACGTACACTCACAAAGCGCTCACCCAAGCGCACCTTTTTTTCTAACTCTGAAAGCTCTGCCCGCAAAGAACGAGGCCCCTCTCCATCGGTAGGATAGAGCAACATTTGCACAAAGGGATGGCGGAGGCAATGTAAGAATTGGCGCCAATGATAGCGCCGCTCCTGTGCTATTTTTTGTCCATCACCATGGTCTTCTGCCACGGGCAAAGAAAAGGCACGGGCGCTTTCTTGCAGCCGCATAATGGCTTCTATAAGAGAAAAAAGGGCTGATTTTTCTAGTGGATAGCCCATGGAAACGTTAAAGGGCGTATCCTTTGGCAAATGGTGCAATGTGGGCACTAACAAGGAAGGAGAAGTCAAAACCACAGCGGCACTGCCCACGACATGGTCATTTTCACTATGACTGGATTTTTTTATTGTACATAAGGCAAGGAGTTCTTTTTGCAGGGCAAGCAATTGCGAATGTACGTCATAAGCCGATACAAAGTGCAAGGTGGGCGTATGGTCACAGGGCGATATGGCAAGGCGTACCGTCGCCTTCCAGCGCCTAAGCCATGCACTGTGTTCTTGACAAGACCAATGGGTTTGCTCTTGCCCCTCCATTAGCTTGGGATCGCTGTGCAAACACACCTGCGCCCCTTGTTTCCATAAGGCCTTGAGTAACACATCTTCTGACTCAGTTAAGGTATTAAAACCCACAAGAAAAACATCCTGGGATGCCAAAAGTGGAGGAATGCAAGTAGCATTATTTTGCACAGCCAAAGCCACTTGCGTAGCCACTTCTAAGGCTTCAAGGCCGGGGGTGACAAAGCCTTCCTCTTCCAAAAGTTCCAAGTAATGCCTATGAATATACTCAAGTGAGGCAAGTATCTCCGCCGCCAAAGGAGAAACTTCCCCTGCGGCATGCACGATATTTTGCACCGGCGTAAGCTGCTGCATACACTCTTCAAAAAGTGCAAAAAGGCGCATACCCCATGGTAAAAATCCGGCTAAATCCAGCTTAGCCAAGGCCGTCAAGGGGGCTGTGCACGACGCTGCATATTGCTCAGGCATCGCTTGTAACCTTTGTACAGCTTTAAAGAGTAGATATACTCCATCCAACAGCTCCGCTTTGCGCCGCATGCGTATGCTACTCCCCGCAACGCTAGCAGCGTGTGTATGACAAAGGAAAATCTCTAACATTTCTTGCAAAGTGAGCATTCGTGGTAGTAATGCTGGACGCGGGATGTGCTTATTGGCTAAAAAGAGATCCGTTAAATAGCGTCTCGGGCGGCTGTGCGGCATGATAATGGTCATGCGCCCAAGATCACCACCAGAGCTTTGCCAGAGAACATCTTGTACGGCCTCCAAAAAAGGCTGCTCCCACGGAAAGAGTAAAAAAGGCTTTCCCATTTTAATCCCCCCCCTGCCAAGCAGGTGCGGCTAAAAGCTCTGAATGCGTTTGCCTTTGCACCATACGACATTTTTGTAAATCCAAATACACCAACATGGCTTCGCTTTCGGGCAAAGCCGCTTGTTGTGATGTTGGCAGTGCGTCAAGTATACGCATATAGTGACGCACTTGCACAAGGTGCTCTTCCGCCACCTGTCCTGTTTTAAACTCTATAAGGCGATAGCCCCGACCCTGCCCTTGTGGCGGCAGGAGTAAATCTACTCTATAGAGGGGATTGGCTTTGATTTTTTCACCCTTCTCTTGCGGTACATCCACAAGGCTCTGCTCCGGCACGGCCTTTTCTAGCCACATACTCATGCCCGGAAGAGTAATATACCACGTTAGTGCCGTCACTAGGTCTTGTACAAGCTCTTCATTGGGGTGCACACTGAGCGCAAAGCTTTGTATGCCAAGGCGCACCGCCATGCGCACGGTGTCATCCAAGTCGCTACTCCATACGTCGGACACAAGAGCGCCAGTCTTGGGAAAAATACCCATTTTTTGTAAGGTTTCCATACAATGATGTGTCAGCAAGCCCCGTTGTTTAGGGGTTAGCCCCTGCCCTTGTGCTGCCGATGAAGGCGCAACTACCAAATTTTGCAATGGCTCCCGATAAATCTTTAACCACGGTAACCAGTCCATGAGACGCTTTGACTCTTGCGTAGACTCTTGCGTAAACTCTTGCGTAAACGCTTGGCTCATATTTTCTTCACAAAGACTGTTGCTTGCGGAATCAGAAAAAATATCTAAAATTTCTTGCTCTTGCGGTGTTTGCGACATTGCGTTTATCACAGCTTTATGACGGCCTACTTCGTAGGGCAAGCAAATATCAAGACGCGCAAAAAGCAATTCTAGCGCTTGCGTTAAATAATTTCTGCGCCCATGGTGCTTAGCAACAGTATGAAATAAATACAACTCTTCTTCCGCACGAGTACACGCCACATAGAGTACATTAAGGCTTTCTAGTGCACTCTTAGCTTGTGCCACATAGTAATCATCACCAGAATAAGAGCCCCTTTTGGCAAGCATACGCAAGCCATCCACCTCATGCACAATAATGTCCGTGTCATCCTTATTGTTAAAACTCATCCACGGAACAATAACCACAGGGAATTGCAAACCTTTTGATTTATGAATGGTGAGAATATGTACCGCATTGATATTGCTTGGCATGGGGGTTTTTTCCTTATCCCCCTCCTTTTCCCACAGCTCTAAGAAAGTACCCAAGGTACCGGCGCCTTTTTCTTCTGCACTAAAAAGAATTTCCAAAAAGCGACGCACAAAGGTTTGCGCCTCATGAAATCGCTTGGGCACTTGCCACAAACGATACCACTCCTGCATACAGTCATAGGGACTTAAAATATTTGCCGTCCCATAAAATGGCGCAAAGACATGCTCCCAAAAAAGCGGCCATTGTTGCTTAAAGGCGGCATAAAGGGGGATTTTTTTAGCCGCGTTGTCCTGCGTGACCCGCCACGCATGTAATTCCTGTAAGGAAGGACGCAAAAGCTTTTCGACTTCATCGGCACACGTTGCATCACGCAAAGCCGGACGCACAATACTTCCCGTCAGCACTGCCCAAAAATGCAAATCATCCTGCGGGCTATGCAAAAAAGAAAGCAAGGCAAGGCTTTCACCCACCAAGGGATGGGCATGTAAAAGCAAACTATTTTCTGTAATTGCAGGAATTTGCCACTGCAAAAGCCATGTTGCCACCAAGGCTGCATGCTCTTTTTTGCGCACAAGAATTGCTACTTCACTCCACGCATAACGAGGGCGAATATCCTCTTCAAGCCTTCGGTGCAGATGCTCGCACACGGCCTCGTTAAGCTCTGCCGTCAAGCAGTCGGCATCTCCCACCTGCTCAATGCATACATAGCCGCCGTCAGCATCATCCCTCCATTCTTGCTCAACACCCACATAGGCCGCTGTGAGCTTTTGCACATTTTCTTGCAAAATTCTTTCAGGGCAGTCATCACTCATAAGGCTTAACAAAAGAGCACGTGCCGCCTCAGCATCCGCTAAGGGCGCAAAAAGCATATTATTGGTGCGCACAATATGCTCCTTACTGCGCCAATTTTTGGGCAAAGCCTTACGTGTGGGCGTCGCCATGCAAGTCAGCTCCTGCGTGTGACACACTTCATCAAAAAGACTAGCATCACCGCCACGCCAACCATAAATGGCCTGCTTTACATCCCCCACCCACGATAAGGAACCACCTCGTGACAGTGCCTCCACCATAAGCGGGCGCAGTGCCTCCCACTGCTCTCTGCTCGTGTCTTGAAATTCATCCAAAAGCACATGATATACACTGTTGCCAATGCGGCACAATGCCGCCGACACCCCATGTTCAAACTCCAACACCTCATGAGCGAGCTTATTTATGGTAGCATGAGGCACCTTGCCGTCTTGCTTTTGCATAAGCTGTATTTGCCCCGTAAGGAGCCTAGCTAAAGCTAAAAACGGGTGGAGCTGCAAAGCATTATACAAGAGCTTGCCCTTAGCTAGCATCTCGTGGGCAAATTCCAAAAACTGCAAAAAAGTCCTCTCGGCAAGATCAGAAGCTTGCCCTTGACTCTTCTTATTAAGAATATCATCAAGGCAAGCCCGTTGCATATACACGCTCTTGAGCGCCTTTTGATCCCCCTGAGCACAACGTTCAATAAAACGCAAAGCATGCGCATTAACAGAAAGCCCTTCCTGTGTGATAAGCTCCAGCATGGCACACGCACTGCCATTAAAATTACTATGAATATGCTGCGCTTTCGTCTTCACTTCTTCTATAGGACTTAAAGGGGGTAAGTCTTGCGTGAGCAATAGCTCCACCAAGGGGGTCACGCTAGCCTCAATTTTTGCCCCTATGCTAAAGCCCTGTGCGTCTTCATGATGCAGCAAGGAATTGCAGATAGTTTCCAACAAAAAAAGACTGCTGCTACTGGCATCCATGCCCGCACCTGCTTGATTGGCTTCTTCCAAAAAAGCGTCATATATGGGCGCCATGATTTCTTCCACATGAAAGGACGTTTCAAAATCCGGCGAAAAACCCATATCAAGCGCCGCCGTGCGCACAACAAGATGCAATAAACTGTCAATAGTACGGATATTTAAGGCGCTATACTGGCGTAAGATAATGTCAATCCATGCCTTAGCCGTGGCAGCGGGCATAAGCTCTTTTTGCGGAGATGTGGCGGTACCTAGGGCAATTTCTTTCAGACTTTTTAACACCCTATGCTTCATTTCCAAGGTGGCCATATTGGTAAAAGTAATAGCCATAATATCGCCCCAAGACACCGCAGCCGTATAACCTTGAGGCAAAGACGTAGTACCTGAGCCCAAAGAACAGTGCGCCACATGCGGCTGTACGGTGCTTTGCGCCAAAAATCCTAAAAATTGCTGTGTTATTTCATAGGTTTTTCCAGATCCAGCCGATGCTTTCACTTGCTGCATATGGGGCATAGCATTGTCCTTTATGCTAGGGTTATAGAAACGTTTGTGGATTTTTCTAGGGAAAACCTTTTGTGACAAAAAGTTTTCCCCAGACCCCCTTTCCAAAAAACTTTCAATGCGACGACAAATTACTGTTTAAAATACACCTTGCCGCAACGAAATCCCCTTAAATTCCATTGCGGCAAGATATTTATTTTGAAAATAGAATTTTATCGCAATGGAAGTTTTTTGAGGGGGTTTGGGGGGAACTTTTGTTCACAAAAGTTCCCCCCAAAAGAATTACTTCAAAAACTACTTTTGCAACATGCCGGCCAAGCGTCCTTGACCGGTAGATTCCAGCACCGCACGCCATAGCTCTGACTGAATATTTAACTTCCGGCGACTGCTAGTTACAATATCTAATGGCAAATGCACAAATTGCTCCTGCAATTTTGCCACCACCATATGTGTGCACCCAGCCATAGCTGCGTGCATGGCATGCTGACCTAAGAAACCACAATACACCTTATCATTAGCATTAGCCGGCACTGAGCGAATCATATAGCTTGGATCAATGGCCTTAAGTACGAAGGGGATTTCTTTCTCATTAAAATATTTTTTAATTTCAGTAGTGAGTAAGGTTAAAATATCCCCTAGCACGGGATTACCGGAAGCGTCGGTACGACAATCCTTTTTCAGCAAATGATGCCCTGCCCCTTCCGCTACGACAATAACCGCATGCCGACGAGTAAGCAAACGCTGTGCAAGAGCAGGAAGCAAGCCCCCATCGCCATGCAGGCTAAATTCCGCCTCGGGAATGAGCACAAAGTTCACATCCTTTAGGGCTAACGTCGCCTGCGCCGCAATAAAGCCAGATTCCCGCCCCATAAGCTTCACAAGGCCAATGCCGTGATGCACACAAGACGCCTCGGTGTGTGCCGAGCTAATGGCACTGGTGGCCTGATCCACTGCGCTGTCAAAGCCAAAAGATTGTTGCACAAAATTAATATCATTATCAATGGTCTTAGGTATGCCAATGACAGAAATATTTAAACGACGAGCCTGTACCTCATTGCTAATAGCAAGAGCAGCCTTCATGGAGCCGTCACCGCCAATGACAAAGAGCACACTAATATTCATGCGTTCCAACATATCCACAATCAATTCCGGCGACTGTGGCCCCCGAGACGTACCAAGGTAGGTACCGCCAAATTTATGAATATCAGCGACTTTATTGGGGGTAAGCTCTTCCACGCTATGTCCAAATTCTGGGATAAAACCCTCAAGTCCATAGCGAAAACCTAATATACTTGGCACATTATACGCGTGGTGCGCCTGCATTACCAAGGCACGAATGACATCGTTAATGCCAGGGCACAGTCCTCCACACGTTACAATGGCGCACTTTGCCCTCGTAGGCTCAAAATACAACTTTTGCCGAGGCCCAGCAAGCTCAAAACTCACATTTACAGGCTTGGTCAAGTCCCCAGAAATCTCTGGCCCTACACAAAAATCAAACTTTGTATCACTTGTCCACATACCATAAGGTAACTTGGAATTGATTTTTGCCGTGCCCAAGCGATGAATATCTGTGGATAAAGTTTCTTGTGCTTTTGCCATAAAAATTCCTCTTATTTAGTTGGTAGTTTTTGCTGGGGGGAAACTTTTGTGAACAAAAGTTTCCCCCCAGACCCCCCTTCAAAAAACTTTCAAT
>CAYJHS010000112.1:0-8408 GCA_964369815.1 uncultured Desulfovibrionaceae bacterium | reverse complement strand
TTTAAGGGAGATATCCCTGTGGGTATTATGATTGAAACGCCCGCCGCAGTCATGATTAGCGACTTGCTGGCAAAAGAAGTAGATTTCTTTAGCATGGGTACCAATGACCTTACTCAATATACCCTTGCCGCAGACAGGCAAAATGAAAGCATTGCCGAGTTTGCCGACAACCACCATGAAGCTATTTTGCGCATGATTAAAATGGTGTGCGATAATGCCCATGCCAATGGTATTTGGGCCGGCATTTGCGGAGAGCTCTCCTACGACACAAAGCTTACAGGATTTTTTAACGAAATTGGTCTTGATGAGCTTTCGGTAACACCATCAGCAGTTCTGGCTTTGCGAGAAAAAATTTCTCAAAGTTAATAGAGATATGCTGATAAAAGATGTATACGAGAGTGACTTTCGTTTCTTGCACATTAAGAAAGATTATATCTGGAAGTAAAAAGTATGAAAAAAAAGATTCAGTTATTTGGCCGCTTTTTAAGTGGCATGGTCATGCCTAACATTGGAGCTTTCATTGCTTGGGGGCTTATTACGGCGCTTTTCATTCCTGTGGGATGGATGCCGAATAAAGAATTAGCCGCCCTTGTGGGCCCCATGATCACCTACTTACTACCGATACTTATCGGCTTTGCTGGTGGTAAAGCTCTGCATGATGTGCGTGGTGGCGTTGTGGGTGCTGTGGCTACTTTTGGGGTCATTATGGGTGCGCCTTCTACCCCCATGTTACTAGGAGCCATGATTGTTGGTCCCCTTGGTGGCTATGTTATAAAAACCTTTGATAAACTTGTAGAAGGGAAAATCCCCGCCGGCTTTGAAATGCTGGTGAATAATTTTTCTTCGGGTATTTTAGGTTCTGGCGTAGCCATCCTTGCTTTTTATGCCATTGGCCCCATGGTGGAGACTGGCACTAGTGCTCTCGGTACAGGCGTAAGCTGGCTTGTCAATAATGGGTTGCTTCCGGTCACGTCCATTTTAGTGGAACCGGCTAAGGTGCTCTTCCTTAATAATGCCATAAATCACGGTGTATTTACTCCCCTAGGTGCCGAGCAAGTGGCAGAGGCCGGTAAGTCCATCTTCTTTATGATTGAGTCTAACCCTGGTCCTGGCCTTGGCCTACTCTTAGCCTATATGCTCGTAGGTAAAGGTACGGCAAAAAGTAGCGCTCCGGGTGCTGCCATTATTCACTTCTTTGGCGGCATTCACGAAATTTACTTCCCCTTTGTCCTCATGAACCCCATCCTCATCATAGCCATGATTGCCGGCGGTTCGGTGGGTGTTTTTACCATTAGCCTTTTGGGCGGTGGACTTACAGGCCCTGCAGCTCCGGGGAGTATTTTTGCAGAGCTTTTGATGACACCGGCAGGTTCTTACTTTGCCAACATCTCCGGCATTGCTTTAGCGGCATTGCTGACTTTTGTTTTATCCGTAATTTTGCTTAAAACCTTTGCTAAAGACGGCGAAGATGAAGACTCCATGGCGGAAGCCACAGCGAAAATGCAAGATATGAAGGCTGATGCCAAGGGCACAGCATCTGCAAATACATCCAGCGCACCAGAAGGTGAAGCGACACAACAAGATACCCAAGCAAGTAGTGGGCGCATCATCAAAAAGATTATTTTTGCGTGCGATGCAGGCATGGGCAGCTCCGCCATGGGAGCCACAAAACTACGCAAAAAACTCAGTACTGCCGGATTTGAAGGCATTGAAGTTAAACATTCACCGGTGAGTGAAATCCCTGCCGACGCCGATATTGTGGTCACACATAAACAATTGGGCGAGCGTGCAGCACAAGCCAATGCTACGGCACACTTGGTGCTCATTAGCAATTTCTTAAATGCTCCGGAATATGACGTTCTCTTACAAGAACTTCATATGGAAAACGGTATTGTATATAAAAAATAAAATAAGGAAAATACTATGCTTACAGTAGAAAACATTGTTTTAGGTCAAGCCAAGGAATCCAAAGAAGATGCCATCAAGCGTTGCGGCGCCATGTTGGTTCAGGCTGGCGCAGTAGAAGAAGCCTATGTACCCAGCATGATTGCCAGAGACGCAAGTTTTTCCGTGGCCATTGGCAATCTTATTGCCATCCCTCATGCAGAAAAGGAAGCAGCCTGCCACATTAAAAAAACAGGCATATGCGTTATCACCTATCCGGAAGGCATTCAGTGGGATGAAGAGAATGTAAAATTAGTGGTGGGTATTGCCGCCATTGGTGAAGAGCATTTGGAAATTTTACAAAATATTGTAGAAAAACTCGAAGAAGAAAGTCAGGTAGAAGAGTTAGTGGCTAACGCTACTAAAGAAAAGATTTTAGAGCTTTTCCTAAGCTAAGTATGGGTTAAGTATGATTATCACGGTCACGCTAAATCCTGCTTTGGATAAAACGGCTACCATTTTACCCTTGGTAGCCGGTGGGCTTAATCGCATTCAAAAAAGTGAGCTTGATGCAGGCGGCAAAGGCATTAATGTTTCTAAGCTCATAGCTACCCTTGGGGGAACGTCGCTAGCCACTGGATTTGTAGGTGGCAGTACGGGTGATGCGCTTATATCCATGCTAGATCAGCTTTCCTTGACCCATAATTTTATGCAAGTACAAGGAAGCACGCGGATAAATCTTAAATTACTGGACGAAGTGCATGGCATAACCGAGGTAAATGACCCTGGTATAGCGGTCACCAAAGAGGAAGAAAGCCAGCTTTTAGAATTACTCTTAAGCTATGCACAGCACAACTCCCAAAGTCTTTTTGTGCTGGCAGGAAGCATGCACGCAGGAGCTGAGCCCGATTTTTATAAGCAGCTCACCCAAAGCCTCAAAGCTCAAGGCGCTCGTGTTTTTGTGGATGCTGATGGAGAGGCCTTTGCGCAAGCTCTTGAAGCCTCACCAGACTTTATAAAACCCAATAAGGAAGAGCTTTTACGCTATTTTAATAGAGAGAGCACTGAGGATGTCAGCATAGATACGCTTATAGCCTTATGCCGACAGTTGATACAAGACAAAGGTGTAGGCCTAATAGGGCTTTCCCTTGGGGCTGATGGTGCAATCTTTGTCAATGCAACCCAGTGCTTTGTGGCACCTGCGTTAAAAGTACAAGCATCCTCTACCGTTGGAGCTGGAGACAGTATGGTGGGGGCCGTGGCCTATGCCATGGAGCAAGGGTATAGTTTAGAAGATACAGTACGCCTTGCCATAGCCTCTAGTGCTGGCGCTGTCACCACACAGGGCACTAAAGCTCCCTCTTTGAAGCTTATAATGACCTTGCAAGAGCAAGTGTCTTTTGACTATAAATAATTGATAATACAATAAGGAGACTTATGAGTACCACCACAAGAGCGGTTCGCATGTATGGAGCCGATGATTTACGTTTAGAAGAATTTACTCTTCCAGAAATTAAAGACGATGAAATTTTAGTAAAGATTATTAGTGATAGCATTTGCATGTCCACTTATAAATTGCTCAGACAAGGCAAAGCACATAAGCGTTGCCCACAAAATGTGGAAACAAACCCCATTATTATTGGTCACGAATTCGCTGGTGATATTGTAAAAGTGGGCAAAAAATGGCAACACGAATTTAAAGAAGGCGAAAAATTTGCCTTGCAACCAGCCTTAAATTATAAAGGAAGCTTGGCATCTCCTGGATATTCCTATGAATTTTTTGGCGGAGCTGCCACCTATTGCATTATCCCGCAAGAGGTGATGGAAATTGGTTGCTTATTGCACTACAACGGTGAAGCATACTTTGACGCATCCTTAGGCGAACCCATGAGTTGCATCATTGGTGGCTATAACATTATGTATCATACCAATAAGCAAAATTATGACCATGCCATGGGTGTAAAAGAAGGTGGAAACATCTTAATTCTAGGCGGTTGCGGCCCTATGGGCTTGGGCGCTATTGAATATCCCTTGGTAGCTGGCAATAAGCCTGCGCGTGTGGTAGTCACCGATGTAGATGATAACCGTATTGCTCGTGCCAAAGAGCTTATTACGCCAGAATTTGCCGCTCAAAATGGCGTGGAGTTAATATATATTAACCCGCTAAACAGCCCAGATATCTATAAAGAATTGCTGGATATAACTGAGGGCAAAGGTTATGACGATGTATTTGTCTATGCCCCCATCAAAGAATTAGCGGAACTTGGCGATAAACTTATGGCCTTTGACGGCTGCATGAATTTCTTTGCCGGCCCATCTCAGGCAGACTTTACAGCCAATATTAATTTGTACAATTGCCACTATATGTCCACACATATTTTGGGCAGTACCGGTGGCAATACAGACGACTTAAAAGAAGCCATTGCACTTGCAGAAGAAGGCAAATTGCATACTGCCGTGATGGTAAGCCATATTTGTGGCTTAGATGCCGTGGCCGACACCACAGCTCAGCTACCGAGCATCCATGCCGGAAAGATTTTGAGCTACACTCCTATAAACATGCCACTGACCGCCATTGAAGATTTTGAAGAACTTGGCAAGTCAGACCCGCTTTTTGCAAAATTGCATAAGAGCGTAGCAGCACATAATGGTATATGGAATGCCGAAGCTGAAAAAATCTTACTGAACCATTATGGAGTGTTATAATCCTGTAAACAACAAATAAGTTGAAACAATTTAGCCTCTGTGTAAAGTTCATTGCATAGAGGCTAATTTTTTAGGAGATGAATTTTACTAATAGCTTTCCATAAGTATATCCGCCTTTTCAAAAAGTAAAACCTTTTCCTTTGCTTAAAATGAACGTCCTCAATATGCGACTAAAAACAACAACCACAACAAAAAAATAGGAGCATTTTATGTCAACACGTATCGAACATGATTTTTTAGGCGAGCTCACCATCCCCAATGATGTATATTATGGTGTGCAAACTTATCGAGCCATTGAAAACTTTTATATTTCGCACAGTAAGATTAAAGATATTCCTGAATTTATCCGCGCCTTTGCCTATGTGAAAAAAGCCGCCGCCATGGCCAATAGAGAGTTTGGACTTCTGCCTGAGGACGTTTACACCGCCATTTGTGGCGCCTGTGACGAAATCATTGACGGTAAACTCCATGACCAGTTCCCCACCGATGCCTTCCAAGGCGGTGCCGGCACCTCCTGCAACATGAATGCTAACGAGGTCATTGCCAACCGTGCTTTGGAACTTATGGGGCACAAAAAAGGTGAATACCAGTATTGCCACCCGAACAATCACGTAAACTGCTCCCAATCCACCAACGATGCCTACCCCACAGCTTTGCACCTTGCCCTATATGCCATGCTCAAACGCCTTATTAATGCCGTGCGCTACTTACACGATGGTTTTATGCTCAAAGGCGAAGAGTTTAGTGACATTGTAAAAATGGGCAGAACCCAACTGCAAGACGCCGTGCCCATGACTCTCGGTATGGAATTTACCGCCTATGCCACCACCCTAGAAGTGGAAGTTGGCCGCCTTGAATATGCCGCATCCTGCCTCTTAGAAGTGAATATGGGCGCCACCGCTATTGGCACAGGCATTTGCTCCCCTGAAGGCTATGCGCCTTTGTGCATTGCAAAACTTAAGGAAGTCAGCGGCCTTGATGTACAACTTTCCCCCAACCTCATTGAAGCAACCTGGGATACCGGCGTATATGTACAAGTTTCCGCCGCCATTAAAAGTGCCGCCGTCAAAATTTCAAAAATATGCAATGACCTACGCCTGCTCTCTTCCGGCCCACGCTGCGGCCTAAATGAAATCAATCTGCCCCAATTACAACCCGGCTCATCCATTATGCCGGGCAAGGTCAACCCCGTTATCCCTGAAGTAGTGAACCAAGTCTGCTTTGACGTTATGGGCAAAGACCTCACAGTAACCCTTGCCTCAGAAGCCGGACAATTAGAGCTCAACGTCATGGAACCAGTCATTGCCCATTGCCTCTTTGATGGATTAAATAGGCTACGCCGTGCTATACGCACCCTACAAGACAAGTGCGTAGATGGCATCACCGCCAATAAAGACGTGTGCCGCTCCTTAGTGGAAAATAGTATCGGTATTGTAACGGCACTCAATCCACATATTGGCTACGAAGCCTCAGCCTCGGTAGCTCGCGAAGCTCTGGAAAAAGGCGCTTCCGTATATGACCTTGTGCTTGAACGCAAGCTCTTAAGCAAAGAGAAACTCGATGAGATATTATCTCCCGAGGCAATGCTGCATCCACGAGGCATGTAGTATTTATTTTTAAAATTTGCTGGGGGGAAACTTTTGTGAACAAAAGTTTCCCCCCAGACCCCCCTTCAAAAAACTTTCAATGCGACAGCATCCTATTTTTAAATATATACCTTGCCGCAACCAAACGCTCAAAACATCATTTCAATCATACAACGCTAGGTCAGCATTCTAAAATAAGTGTTTTTATCTATGTTTATACAAACAGAAACTTAATGTTGTGTTTTACTAAGTTAAAGCAATAGCCTCATTAAGAAATAGCTGTTTTTGCCCGTGAAATGTATATGGGATGTGCGCGGTTCGAGAAGGTTTTTTAAGCAATTTGCAGCGACGAAGCAAAGCGTAGGTGCTGCACCGCGAAAAAAACTTTACCGAAACGCACACATCCTTCTATACATACATAAAATCACAATATTGTGTGTCTTTCCGTAAAGAAATATCACCAAAGCAAAAAAAATTTCATTATTTTTTTGCCCATTTTTCCACCTTTTTACCCTTCTTTTTACCCCTTTTTTGTCTAGACTTTTTTTAAGGTGGCTTATTCACTAAATTAATTGTCTAGAAAATTACAAGACTTTTTCTTGTAACCATTTAATATATTTAACCTTTTTCTTTGACTTGGCATCCATTCTGCAATATTCTCCATAAGCACTAGGCAAGTGGGAAAAATTTTCCCCCACCATGAAAATAACTACTCATTGTGAAGGTTGGTCACAACACATTGCCGAGCCACAAGACCAAGAAGAACAGCTCCGGCTTGCGCTACATTAAGAGAATTAAATCGGTTTTGCATGGGAATGTACACCATATGACCGCATCTTTTAGCAATACCGGGCCTCATCCCCTTGCCCTCATTGCCAAGCACTAGCACCGCTGGCAATGGCAAAGCATGAGTAAAAGCGTTCAGACACTGCTCACCGGCAGCAAGACCGGTACCGATAATGGAAAAACCGGCCTCTTCGACCTCGTCAAGAGCATGTCCCAAATTGGTAACGTGGCTTATAGCTAAATATTCAAAAGCACCAGCAGCGGCCTTTCTGGCCCCGTCTCCAAGATAGGCGCTGTTGTGCTTTGGCAAAATTAGGCCAGCACAGCCCAAGGCATACATGGTACGAGCAAGAGTACCCACATTGCCGGGATCTTGGACTTGGTCTAGCGCCACAATAAGAGGAAGTGGCGCAGAAAGAGCTTTTTGCAAAAGCTCAGGAAGGTAGGTTTGCGTGCTGGCACCAAGGCGAGCAATGACCCCTTGGTGCTGTGCGCTGCATAAGCGATCAAGGCTCACGCTGTCCACCAAGGAAAAACGAATACCGTGGGCACGACACAAATCGAGCATGCGGTTGGCTTCTGGGTGACGTAAGCCTTTTTTCATAAAAAGTGTGTCCACTTGCTGTGGCTTACTTTGTAATAATTCCAAAACAGGCTTTATGCCTGCAAGGATTGTGGGGTCTTCATGTTTTTTCATGTGATGATCCAAGGGTAAAAATTAATGATGTCTACATCATAAGCGGGGTAATTATGACAAGCAAAACATGTATGTTAGAAGAGCACACCTCTTCTTGGTCTATCCTTAAACAAGCTTTTCTTAGTCTCCATAAGGGACGTGTATTTATTATCATGCTCTGTATTCTTTTCTTGGTCTACGGATGCGGCAGTAAAAAAGCCACCTATACACCGCAAAAGAAAGCTTCCGTTGGTAGCGTACAACTCACTGCCAAACAAAAACAAATTTTTTACACAACAGGTCAGTTAGATAGAAATCTTCCTGCCAAAGCAATGCCATCTATTGCTAAACAATACAGCCAGTTCCTTAATCAAAGGCGCTCCACCATGGCAACTTTTGCACAGCGTTCTGAAGCATTTTTAGGACACGCAGGGCAAATTTTCCGCCAAATTGGTATGCCGGAAGAACTTGCCTATCTCGCCCTAGTAGAAAGTGGCTATAAGCACACCGCAAAATCTCACGCCGGCGCTGCAGGTACTTGGCAATTTATGCCATACACAGGTAAACATTATGGCCTGCACCAAGACCGCTATATTGATGAGCGCCTCGACCCCTACGAATCCGTAGAAGCTGCTGCCAAGTATTTCAAAGAATTATATGGCATGTTCGTTGACTGGTTACTCGCCGTAGCTGCATATAATGCCCGCCAAGGTAAAATACAACGAGCCCTCAAAGCCACAGGTGCCAAAGATTTCTTTACCTTAGTAGAA
>CAYJHS010000111.1:0-8440 GCA_964369815.1 uncultured Desulfovibrionaceae bacterium | reverse complement strand
TGGGGGGAAGGAGTACCCTTTTTGACGCTAGCAAAAGGGTACTCCTTCCCCCCACAAAAAAATCTTACACTCCACGACTCACATAGGGTTTTGGAACGCCACGGATGACATCTTTTTTAAAGTCATCAATGGGGTCAATGGGGGGATTTTTGACTGGTTCTGTGCCGGGTGCATAGGCGTGGGAACCGATGGCCACTCGGGGGATGAGGAAGGGATTGGTGATGAGCCGACTGTCATAAAAGCACTGCGGGACGGTTTTATGATGCGCTTCGCCAACTCCCGGATAGGTGAGAGTGCCGCCGAAAAATTGCAAATCACGCAAGGCCAGCATGCCTTCGTCATTGGGGCGACTGCTGTAGGGATAGGCCACGATGCGTGTAATTTTATTAAAAACTCCTAGCTGTTGAAAATCTTCCATTTGAAATTCCATAACTTGGCGTACAGTTTCGCCATTAAGGCCGCCAAGGGAGGTGTAAAACTTGCTTTGATAGGCAAATTCTACATCGGGCATGACCTGCATAACATCAATAATATCTTTAAGCTGCATAATTGAGCCAAAATAGGTGTTTGGCTTACGTCCCTTGGGGATGCTTAAAAAGAAGGTCGCACGTGGGAGGGTGATATTTTGCAAGGAGGCCGCAAAAACTTCCACAAAGGATTGAGCATTTTTCAAAGGCCCTTTGTCCCCACCCTTGGGAGCGGTGGAGCTTGAAAAAATAATACTAGCATGGGCTCCGTCGGTAGTTATGCCTAGGGGTTTGTAGCCTTTCGGTACCACAGCGTCCACTCTGCCCAATAAAATATCGCTCATATTTACAGGACGAAAACCTTGACTCCATACATGGGCAAAGAGGTTCGTGAGCTGTTGACTTGAGATATCTTCGGGAAATCGTGGGTTTTCCTCCACTCGATAAAAAGACAGGATAGGAATGGCAGGAATATGATCTACATAGCGGTCAAAGTGTTGTTGGGGCATTTGCTGCGCAGCTAAGCTAGAGGGCACAGGATAATACGCAGACAAAGCAGCGAAAGGTAAGGCCGCTAAACTTTTGAGAATATCACGACGCTGCATGGAAAATTCCTTTAATTCTTGCGGCTTGTATCGTCAGGTGCAGCATTTTTATACGCAATTTTGAGTAACCAAGGCACAAAGGGAGCACACACTATGACCACGGCAAAAAGCGTCCAGCGCATGCCGGTATGGGCGCGAATATACCAGCCACAGCCCACAATAAAGACAAGGGCGAGAGCAAATAAGGCTTGGTATAGGCGATTGTGCTCAATGCTGGCTTTGACAGCTCCCCAAAAAGAAATTTTCATGCTGCAATGGGGGCATGTTTTGTGTGTGGCAGAAATATCTTGTGCACAGTGAGCGCAGGTAAGCTTTGACATATGTTTATAATCCTAAGTTTTTTTTGGCAGTGTGTATGCGCTGCCAAGATTGACGGATGCGAGACTCAGAAATGCGTCCGGATTGGACAAGTTTTAATAAAATAGTATAAACCAAGGTGGCTTGCGTGGCTATGCCGGCTGTGGGCTTGGCTTGTACATTGGCCTGAAAGGCACCGGGGAGAACTTTACCAAGACTTTGCCGCAAAAGGTTTTTTGTAATGTTTTCTGCACTGTTACCCGAAGTGTTAGCGCTTTGGGTGCCTATAATTTCATTGATGACTTTACCATCGGCTAGTGTACTTAGTGAACCCAGCGCATTTAGGGCTCCTAAGTCACCAAGGCCCGGCATGCTTGACGCTGCTTGAACGTTGGCGGCAGGCTCTGTTATAAGCAGGATATCTGTACCGGCAAGCACAGCTTCCAATATACTATTTTCCAAGGAAAAGAAAGGCTCCAAAATGCGTAAATCTTGAGAAAGGACAATGCCGTTAAAGCCTAACTGTTCTCGTAAAAGCTCTCCTAAGATGCGCCGAGAAAGGGGGGCAGGGTGCAGAGAGTCAAAGCGTCTTAAGTATATGAAGGCTGGTTGTACTGCGCCGAAAATTTTGACATTTTTAGCATAGGGCGATAGTTCTCTTTCGTTCCAAGAAGCGGACATGTCGAGAATGCTGTGCATAAAATTTGTGCCCTGATTGGCGGTAGGGGCTGGAGTATTAAAACCACGCACCACAGAGCCCGTGCCCGGAAAATTTCTGATGCAAGGCAGAACCTTGGTAGCGCTAAGCCCCTTACTAAAGGCCGCCACATGCGCCGCCACCTGTGCAGGACTAGGGCCAAAGGAACGAAAACGCTTGCCAATATCTTCGCTCAGAGGATTGATATTGACGTCGCCCGCCGGACCTAAAACAAAGTTTATGCCAAGGCTGGCCATTTCTATGCCGGCACGTCTGGCGGCAATTTCTGTGTTTTCCACACTGCCTTGTCCAAGATGCGCCGCAGCGGCAAGGCCTTCAAATCCTAAATCTTTCCGCAGGCTTTGTACGGTTCCGCCTTCTTGTTCTACTGCTATCCATAGAGGGAAGGCATTTTCTGGCACGGCTCTTTGCAAGGTGGCAACGAGCATCCGCAATTGCGTGGGAGAGGCAATATTACCTTGTTTTTGTAGGGGAACTTTTATGGGAGTTGTCTCCTTGGGGCTGAGGCCTTGTTTTCCTCCTTCTACCATGGCTAAGGGGGCATGGTCGCTTTGCAAGGGGGCATTTTCTTTTTTTTCTGGAGGCAGTGCCTCTAAAAAAACGCCGCCCACCTTTCCTTCCCGAATCAACTTCAAAATGGGCGCATCATTTTCAAGGTCTGTTCCGGTAAAGCCTGCCATAATCATCTGCCCCACCATGCTTTCAAGACTGGGTTGGTCAGATTCCCCCTGCTGCGAACTTTGCTTGGTTGGTAGAGGAGCGCCGGCAGTGCCACTGCTGGGAGGAGTGAGAGGCAGTTGTCCAGTTGGGTTAGGCTTCGGTGGTGCAAGGGGAGGGCTTTGCCCTTGACGTAAAAAATCTGGTAGAGTGTCGGCAGTGGTGGGAATGCTTGGCGTTCTTTTTGAAGGTGTAGGCGGTGTTGACGTTGTTTTTTGCGATGGCTGCATGGGGAGCACAGGAATAACCGGAGCTACATTGGGGGTGAAGGGCATGCTTTTGGCATCGCCACCAAGGGGAGCTGGGAAATATTTTTGCATTTGCTCCGGTGTGACTTCAATCCCCGGTAAAGCGTCTATGCCTGTAACTCCAGAATTTTGTGTGCCAGCTTGCGTGGAAGTAGAGGTGGCTGCAAAGGCCGTATTAAAGCATACAAAACAGAGTAAAAAACATAAAAACTGTATATTTTTTATGAGAAGTGTTTTGTACATAAAAGTTTCCCCATAGAAATTTTCAAGTAATAATGCACGACATATACGTCCTGTTTAAGGGCTTACAAGGCCGGGGCGCCACTGACATACAATGCGTATATCCTTTCCTCCACGTCCATAATCGTCCAAGACTGCAAAGCTTTCTGCGCTAATGACATCCACAGCCTGCGCATTTGCTGTGTGTGTGGTGCTTGTTTCTTGTAAGGCTTTGGTAGCAAGGCTTATGCCCTCTTGCAAGGTAAATTTTTTTCCTAACTTGCCCTGAGTATGCAAGGTAGGAATATGCCAGTACCCTTGCAAGGTGTCTGCAAAAAATTCCAATTGTGCCGTGGGCAGGGTTAAGGCTGCCCCAAGGGCATTAGCTAGCGCAAAATGTGGTGGTACTTCCACTTCCACCCCTAAGTGTTTCTTTAAGTAAGGCGCAAGCCACGGAGCAAAAAGAGCTGCTGGAGCGCCTACAAAATACACTTTTTTGGGGCGTAAGGTATAGCCTTCTAAGAGTTTTTCAATGGTGTATACTGGTTCATAGGCTAGCTGTTCCAGTAAAGTTTTAATGCCGCCCAAAATGTTCTGACAGGCCTCTTCTATGACCAATTGCGCCGTTTGCTCAGCGCTATAATTACTGTTTTTAGCGTATGATTTTAGGCCATTGAGTGATGCAAAAACATCTCCAACCCCACTGTGCCCTGTTTGTTGTGCGCAGACATTGAGGGCATCAAGAAATGTGGGCTGAGCACCGCCAAAGGCCATGGCCTCGCCATTATTATTTTTTTCGCCTAAAAGACTATCTCCGCCTAAATTTAGTGAATGTGTCATGAGAGAACGTAAGGATGTCTTATAAGAAATATTCTTGCATTGCAGGCGCATACCGTCTTTGTCCAAAACGGGGATACCCTGAGCGTAGAGGGCTATGTCGGTGGTGGTGCCACCTATATCCAATAAGATGGCGTCGGTCATATGTGCTTTACTTTTTTGACATAAGGCCATGGCGCCCATGACGCTGGCAGAGGGGCCGGAAAGAACGGAATATAGAGGATATTGATACACCTTGCGCCAAGCAAGAGCACCGCCGTCAGCTTGCAACATGAAAATGGGTGCATCAAGGTGAAACTTTGTGAGGCTTGCGCGCACAGCGTCTAAAAAATCTCGTTGTATTTTTTGAATGGCAGCGTTGAAGTAGGCTGCTGCCATGCGCCGAGGAAAGTTTAATGTGCCGGAAATACTATGGCTGAGAGTAATGTTTTCTGCTGTGATATTTGGTATTTTAAGGAGTTCTTGTTCAATGGCATTTTCGTGTGCGGCATTACGGGGCGAGAATTTTCCGGCAATGGCAAAGTGCTTAATGCCAATTTTAAGCCATGCCTTAGCCGTTTTTTGCACAGAGTTTAGTTGCAACGGGGTTACTTCTGTACCGCGATGGTCAAGGCCCCCTGCAACTACATGGGCGTATTGCGCCATGGGTGTGTTTTCCATAAAGCGTAAGGGATTAATGCCAGGGCCTGCGCTTAAAAAAAGCCCTACGGGTGCAACTTTACCTTGTATTAAGGCATTGAGCCCAAGGGTGGTTCCTAAGGTAATGCGTTGTATTTTCTTCAAATAATGACTGTTTTCTTGAAGGTTTTGCAGTAAGACTTCGAGGGCTTTTTCAATAGAGAGGGGTAAAGCCTCATGCATGGTTTTCACCTTGGCAGTAGCAAAAACCGAATCTGCTGTACATAATACAGCGTCTGTATGAGTGCCACCAACATCTAGGCCAAGATACATAGTTTATCCTTTGTGTCACAAATGTTTATGAGAGTGTTTACTATAGTATACGCTTATACCTACCTTCTGGCAAGTCATCGCATAATCACCGCATAAGTCGCTTGCCATTGGGCGAACAATGGCATATATTCTTCTTTTGCTCACTTTAAGTGCTATGCAAAAAAATGCTTTTATATAATGAGGTATTTCATGCAGACTACGGATTTTATTTGGTTTGACGGAAAGATGGTTCCTTGGGCTGAAGCTAATGTACACGTTCTTTCCCACTGTTTACATTATGGTACAGGTGTTTTTGAAGGTATCCGTGCGTATAAGTGTGCGGATGGTACTTCCAGTGTGTTTCGTCTTGAGGAGCATGTGGATCGTCTTTTTAACTCAATGAAAATCATAGGGTTGCAAATACCGCATGAAAGAAAAGTTATTTATGACGCCATCATTGAAACCTTAAAAGTAAATAAACTTCCCGAGGGCTATATTCGCCCCTTGAGCTTTGTGGGTGCCGGTGTTATTGGTATTCACCCCAAAAATAATCCCATTCAAACTATTATTGCTGCTTGGCCTTGGGGCGCCTATTTGGGCGAAGGCGCACTTACTAATGGGATCACTGTAAAAACTTCCACCTTTACTCGTCACCATGTTAACGCCATGATGACCAAGGCTAAGACATCCGGTAACTACGTGAACTCTGTGCTTGCCAAGATGGAAGCCATTAATGACGGTTATGACGAAGCCCTCATGCTTGATACTAATGGTTTTGTGTCCGAAGCTACTGGTGAAAATATCTTTATTGTGCGTGGAAATGTAATCAAAACCACACCTTTAACTTCCATCCTTGGCGGCATCACCCGCGAAAGTATCATTGAAGTTGCCCGTGCAAACGGTTACACTGTTGTAGAACAGGTGTTTACCCGCGATGAATTGTATATCGCTGATGAAGCTTTCTTTACCGGTACTGCTGTGGAGTTAACGCCTATTAATTCAGTGGATAAGCGTGTTATTGGAAACGGAAAACCTGGGCCAGTGACTTTGGATTTGCAAGAAAAGTTCTTTGCAGCTGCCAAGGGAGAAAATCCCAGTTACGAACATTGGCTTGGTCGATATTCCATATAAGGATGCTTAAGCATTAGTAAAAATGAAACATACGTCTCTTGCCGCCCACTATCGCCCGCAGACCTTTGCCGAGGTTACCGGGCAGGACTTGATAACCACTGTGCTTTCTCGTGCTGCGGCGCAAGATAGTGTGGCGGCGGCGTATTTACTCAGTGGCACACGTGGAGTGGGGAAAACCACCATTGCGCGTATTCTTGCCAAAGCCCTCAATTGTAAAAATGCTCCTACGGCAGAGCCGTGTAACGTGTGTGCCAATTGCCAAATGATTACCAAGGGCTCGCATGTGGATGTGACAGAAATTGACGGTGCGTCCAATAACGGTGTGGATGACGCGCGAGCTTTGCGAGAAAATATTGGCTATGCGCCCATGGAAGGGCGTTATAAAGTCTTTATTATCGCCGAAGCTCACATGCTGTCACGGGCGGCTTTTAATGCTTTACTCAAAACTCTTGAAGAACCGCCGGCCGGTGTGGTTTTTATTTTTGCCACCACCGAAGTGCATAAATTTCCCATTACCATTGTAAGCCGCTGCCAGCACTTTATTTTTAAACGCTTGTCCGAAGAGGGCCTTGTGGCGCATTTAAGTCGTGTGCTGCAAAAAGAAGAAGTTTCCTTTGACCCACAAGCGGTGCGCACCATTGCCAAACGTGCCGCGGGGTCGGTGCGTGATGGCATGTCACTGCTTGGGCAGACGCTTGCGTTGGGCGGTGATAAGCTTGATATGGAAAGCACCCGCAGTGTGCTTGGTCTTGCTGGGCAGGAGCTGTTTTTAACACTTATGCAAGCCATTGTGCAGCAAAATTGTCCTGGTGTTATTGCGATTATGCAGAAATTGTGCGACCAAGGCATTGATATGGGCTTTTTCTTGCGAGAATTAGTGGCACTATGGCGCACTTTATTTTTGTTGCGAGAGGCGGGCGAAGCCATTATTCCTTCCCTTGATTTGACAGAGGAAGAGAGTGCTCTCTGGCTTGAACTATGCAAAAAGTTTTCTACAGCACACTTGCATGCGGCATGGCACATGACGCTGGATGCTATGCGTAAGGTTATTCATAGCCCAGAACCAGCGGCGGCCTTAGAGCTTTTGTTACTAAATATTACTCTTATGCCACGATTATTACCCTTGCAAACTTTAGATGTGCAGGATATTGGATCAGTATCAAAAACTTCAATGGCGCAGGAAGCGCCTCAAGAGGCACGCTTAGAATCCCCTATGCAGGCACCGTCAAGCTCTGCTCATTCCACAGCAGCTTCTTCTGTTCAAGTGCCGAAAACTTCTCCTAATACTGTGCCTTATGCGGTAGGACAACAAAAACACACACAAGTTGTTGTAGAGACGCCTGAAGTATACAATTTTGAGCCAGAGCCTAATTTTGAGCCAGAGCCAATGCCTGATTTTGGACCAGAGCCGATGCCTGATTTTGAGCCAGAGCCAATGCCTGATTTTGAGCCAGAGCCAGTGCAACTAACAGAACCTTCTCAAGAACTTGAAATGAGTGCTCCGGCAATGTCGGCTACGGTGTCTGCACCAGAAGCTGTGCCAGACAGAAAACCTGTACCCAGCGCAGCACCTGTGCCCACTTTTGCTGCCATTATGGCGGAACTCACCGCAAAAAAAGTGCTTCCCAGTCATGTGCTTGGGCAGGTCAAAGGAAAGTTTGTCGAGAATACTTTATCTTTGCAGACCAATATACAAATGGTCTTTGTAAAATTAGAAAATGAATTAGCGCATATACAGAAAATTGTGGATGGATTTTGCCAGTTTTCTGTGCAAATTCAGCTCGAAAAGCCCAAAAATACTCATAAACCACAAAATGTATTATTAGAAGAATTTGCAGCTCGGGAAGAGGTACAACTCTGCTTAAAAGCATTGGATGCACGTCTTTTTGAGGTGCGACTACCCGTAGAAAATAAGGAGTAAATCATGAAAAATATGAACGATCTTTTACGCCAAGCGCAAGTTATGCAAAATAAAATTGCTAAAATGCAAGAAGAACTTGGACAAAAAAGTTTTGAAGCTAGCAGCGGTGGCGGTATGGTAAAAGCCGAAGTTTCCGGTAAGCAAGAACTGCGTAGCCTTGTCATTGATCCTAAGGCCCTTGAAGGTGGCGATGTGGAAATGTTGCAAGACCTTATCGTAGCTGCTGTTAACGAAGCCGGTCGCATTGCCAAAGAAAGCATGGAACGTGAAATGGGCGCCATTAGTGGTGGCATTAAGCTTCCTGGAATTTTTTAGTAGTATTTTTTATTTTTTTGGGGGAGGGAACTTTT
>CAYJHS010000110.1:0-8466 GCA_964369815.1 uncultured Desulfovibrionaceae bacterium | reverse complement strand
TTTTGTATAGTTTACTCTTCGATGAAAAATTGTCCACTCAAGTGTAGCCTATCCATGTTGCGCTGCGTTTGCGTTTGCAAAGCCTGTACTATAGCCGTTGCGATGTTGTTGTCATCGAGCTTTATTTTAAGAATTCCCTCTGCGGCCTTTGCAAGACTTTCCATGCTTTCAAGACTTTGCTTGTGTTTTTCCTGCTCTATTTTTTGCACTTGCGTACTTTGCTCCGAATCAAGGCGTGTTTTGCGCAATGCTTCCCTTTCCTCTTGAGAACGTAAGATGCCGGGTGCCACCCCAAGGTATTGTGCATATTCGTCAACGGACTTATCAGCATGTAGTGCATCCGTAGCCTCAGGCTTAATGGCGGCAATATTTTGCACAAAGTTCACGAGCCTATCTACTGAGGAGGTACTGACCATTTTTTGTGCTTGGGCGAGCAGGCTGACAAATTCCACCTTGAGCTTGCTTCCCCAATACTTTTCTGGCATGGGGGGGAGCATGTCGTGTTGCAACATGAGGTTAAAGGTGCGGTCAATGAGCGGTATAAACAGCTCAAAATGCAGCCTTTCCAGTGCAGGCCCCAGTAAAATGAGTTTTTCTTCCTCCCTTACCGCCACCTCCTTGGCGGTAATTTTTTGATTTTTCCCATCCAGTAAAAGACGGAAGAGATCGTTATAAAGACCTTGTTGGATTTGCTTTTGTACATCTTGAATGGCACTTCGTGCTCCTTGGATGTCTGGGCGCACGTCTAAAATGGGTGTAGCAGCCTGCGGACTTTGTCCAGGTAAGGCTTCGACATAATTGACGCCCCCTGGGGTTAAATCTAGTCCGACGCTTTTTAAGGATGCCGATACTGCCGTGGGCGGATCCACAGACTTATGAATGGCTTTAAGGGTAGTAATGCCCATTTGTTGCAGCATGCGGCAATCGGGCAATACATCCATGGCTGGCGAGCGCCCATACACGTCATTGCCTGCTACATCCCAACGAACTCCAAAACCTGGAAAATCCATAAAGCCCGATTCTGAAAGTACATGTACCTTGCCGGTGTTGCTTCCTCCGCTTCCGCCACTTCTCCCAGTGCTGCCTTCAAGCCAATATATTGAAGCAAAGGGCATGTGCTGTGGGCTATGTTTTTCCGCATTGCGATCTTGGCGAGGGTAGATGGCGTGTACCACTACATGGCTGCTATCGTGCCTAAGGGTGTGGATATGTTTTTGCTTACGTATATGCTCCGGTAGGCGTTCCTCACCAAAATGCTGCATAAGCTGACGTGTGCTCATGCGAAAACGTCGAAAAACCACATCCACTTTTTGTCTAGCATTGGTGTCAAGGCAGTATTCTCCAGCGCAAAAGGGTACAAAGCGAAAGCCATGCTCAAAATCTGCAAGCTCCAGCATAAAAGCTGTGCCAAATGTTCCTAATTCTCCGTATAAGGTATGAACAGCATTATAAAAATTTGACCCATTGAAGATTTTTGCCATACGTTTGCTCACTTGCATGAGCCAATCTTTCATAGGGGCATAGTTGGCAAGCTCTGTATCTTCAAGGCTTAGCTGAAACCAAGGCCGCGCAGGGCTTGTCATGCCTCCTTGAAGGCCGGCAGCCAGAGTACGCATGGCTAAAATACCGGTTGCGTCCACTAGTTTGTCGTTAAGAATTGGCATCTTACGCCACGCGTCTGGGTTTTTCCCCACATTGCGGTAGCGTGTTGGCAAAAAATGGTCCGCCAAGTCCTGCCACGCCGGCTCATAACTTTGTCGTGCCTCAAGCAGGCTTGCAAAGCGCTGCTGCAACCATTGCCCATGTTTTATTTCCATAAGCGCCTCATGTTTTTAATGCCCAAGTTGCGTTTTGTTGCCCTGCCCCAATTGACTTGATTGTGGAACAGACTGCACGGGGCTTGTAAGCACCGATGCCTTGAGCCCCGACGCTTTAGCAGCTTTGTCTTTTTGGCTGTCTCTGGCAGCGGTGGCCGCTTCGGTGACAGGTTTTGCCACTTCAGGTTTTTCCGGTTCCACATAGGTTGGCGCCGCCGGTGCGCTGTATCCTCCTCCAAATGCCATATGTCCTCCTTAGTTAGGGTTTGTTGCCAAATGCAGGTGCACAATGCCAGAAGGGCACAAAAACGTAAGACTGAAACGTTTCAGATACAGAAAGAGAAAGCTTTTAAACTAAAATATGATGAATTTTCGTGGTGTTATGGTAGTTGTAAGATTATATTGACATATCTAGTTATATTGATATAGTGAGCTTAAGTTCATAAAGTTTCAGCGTTTAGCATTTTTTCAACCTGTATCAACTTAGAAGGAAAATTTTATGAAAATTAGTGAAATTGTAAAAAAGTCAAAAAAACCATTCTTTTCATTAGAGTTTTTTCCACCAAAAGACAAAGCGCAGTGGCCAGACTTCTTTGCTTGTGTAGAGGAGCTCAAAGCTCTTGACCCTATTTTTGCTTCAGTAACCTATGGTGCCGGCGGCTCTTCACAGGATAATACATTGGAAATTGCCAGCCGCATTCATGCCATGGGGTTAGAACCTATGGTGCACTTAACTTGTGTTGGGGCAAAGGCTGTGCAAATTAGTGATTTCTTGGCAAAAGTTCAGGAAATTGGCATAGATAATGTGCTGGCCTTGCGTGGGGATCCACCTAAAAACATGACAGCAGCGCAAAGTTCGCAATTCACCTCAAGTGAGTTTCGTGTGGCAGAAGACCTTGTACGTTATATTCGCCGCGTGGCACCGCAGATGGATGTCGGTGTGGCTGGCTATCCTGCGCCGCATCCCGAGTCCCCAACTTTTGCCATGGATCGGGTCTATACCCTTTCTAAAATTCGTGCCGGAGCAGAGTTTGTGGTGACGCAAGTGTTCTTTGATGTGCGTGAATATTTTGATTTTGTGGATGCTCTGCGTCAGAAGGGTGTGAATATCCCCGTAATTCCAGGTATTTTACCTGTGCAAAGCCTTGCCTCCGTGCGCACCATCCTTTCCATGTGCGGCGCAAATATGCCAAGTAAGCTGTTTATGGACTTGGAAAAGGCGCAAGAAGAAGGTGGCGAAAAGGCCGTGCACGAGCTTGGTATCGCCTATACTGTAGAACAAATTCGTAAACTTATTGAAGGCGGAGCCCCAGGCATTCACTTGTACACCTTGAATAAGGCGGATCTGTGTTTACGCATAGCTAAGGCGGTAAAGCCTTTTATGGTGTAAGGCAGGGAAGTATTAAAGAATTTTTCTGGGGGGGAAACTTTTTTGAACAAAAGTTTCTCCCCAGTCCCCCTTTCAAAAAACTTTCAATGCGATAACATCTTGTCGATTAAATAAACACTTTGCCGCAACAAAGTTTAGGGAGAGGCGTATGTATGTTGTTTAGTCCATGCCCGTAGGGGATGGACATGGGCGCGTTTTGGGAGAGGATGGGGGTTTGGGGGAAGGAGAGCCCTTTTTGGCGCTAGCAAAAGGGCTCTCCTTCTCCCAAATAAATCTTTACCTAATTATTTTTGTACGTCTTGCGCAAAAATTCTGGCTTTAAAATATCGGGATAAAATATCTTCGGCATAAGAGCGGTGGTTGCCCCCCACATAGCTCATCATGGCCTTAAAAATATTTTTTTTATGATAATCATAAAATGCTCGAAAGACTTCTGTCCCGATGCGAATACCTGTGTCGATATCGTGCAAATCTTTTTCGGTCTTGCCTATTTTTTCAAGTCTATCCTTATGGTATTTATAGATAACTTGCATTGGGCCTCTGGCGTTGGCTGCAGAAACTTGGCTGGCATCAAAGAGGCTTTCACGGTAGGCAATACTCAAAATGAGTAGCGGAGGAATGGAGTAATGAGCTCCCCATTTGATGGCGGCGTCTATGTATTTTTCTTTAATTTTTTCATCCATATTGTCTTTGGGGAAGATTTCGTTAAGTACAATTTTTAGGGTGTCACGGTTTAAGGTATATTGTTTATTGGTGATTTCTCGCTTGAGTGCTTCGTTAAGGCTAAGTTCTATGTTCTTGTATTTTTTATATTCTTCGTCGCTGATAACATGTGAGCTTTGAGGTGGGGTATGGATTTTCCAAGAATAGTAATAGCCGGCATAGGTCGCACCACCTAAAAGGAGGCAGATAAATAAAAATTTCAAAAAAAAGTTAGGTTGTTTAGTGGAGGTTATGACAAGTTTGCCATTTTTTATAGCGTAATGTTCTTCCATATTGTTCTCTTTGTTATATGTTTTTGTAGTAACGCATTTTTTACTTAATAGGGGGAATTGGGAATGTGTGCAAAGAAGTGCGTTTATAAGCCGCAGTAGTGTTGTTGTGCCAAGCAGGCAAATTTTTCTCTTACAGGTCTTATTATGTGCTTTTTTCTGTTGGAAATGCTTTTTTAGGGACAATACTAGCAATAAGGATGCCAGAAAGCATTAGCGTACCACCCACAATATGAATGGTAGTCACTTCTTCACCTAATATAAGCACCCCTTTTAAAGCCGTAAAGAGGGGGATTGAATAATAAATAATACCGGCTGTGACTGGGCCTAGGTTGTCAATGGCTTTTGTCCAAATAACATAGGCTATACCCGAACATCCCACTCCCGCATAAATAATGCCGATTATGACACTTTTATTCCATACAGTGGGAGTCGCATAGTGCATTTCTAGCAAGAGCGCCGGAATGGTAAAAATAAGCCCCGCACCAAAAATAGCCGTATGTAAGGTAGATATGGAAAGTCCTTGCGGACGATAACGGGCCAAAAAAGTGTATAAGCCAAAGCATGCTACGCCGCTAATGCTCCATAAGTCTCCGCTATGTATATTGAAGTTTGCTAAGTTGCTCCACTGTCCACGAGAGATAAGCAAAGTTAAGCCACTTAATATAATGATAAGACCCAAAAGGCGGCGGTAGGTAATGGCTTCGCCGCACATTATCCGTGAAAGCAATAAGATGATGATGGGGGCAGAAGGCACAAAGAGCACCATATTGATACTGCTAGTGGTGCTGCCTGCTTGATAAAATAAGGCATTTAAGAGTGTTACTCCAATAAGCCCTTGCATGCAAATATAGGGAAGGTGTTTTTTTACTTCAGGCCAATTTTTTCGCCATGTGGGCATAGCAAAGGGAAGTACACACAAAAAAGCTAAGAGCCAGCGCCAAAAATTTAGCTCAATGGGGTTGATATAGGAGGCAACGCCCCGAGCCACAATAAAATTGCCTGCCCAAAAAACTACTGCACTAAAGGCGCATATATAGCCAACACTTTTCCCTGTCATAATTCAATCTTATAAAAAACTGTCTAATGCAATAAGCATCTTGCGCAAAGCATTGCCGCGATGGCTTCGGGCATTTTTTTCTTCTTTGCTCATCTCAGCAGCACTGCATTGTAAGTCTGCGTCAAAAAATACAGGGTCATAGCCAAAGCCATTTTCTCCCTGTTTTTGTGTTAAAATGCTGCCTTCCCATGTTCCGCGCACGGTGAAATGCTCGCCAGTAGGCTTACATACTGCCATAACACATACAAATCGAGCCGTGCGCTCAGGGGCTTTAACATCTCCTAAAGCGGCAAGGAGTTTGCGTATGTTTTTCTCGTCCTTACTTTCTTCTTCTAAGAAAGGCAAGTCTTCAGCATAGCGAGCAGAGTACACTCCGGGTGCACCTTGCAAGGCGTCCACTTCAAGGCCGGAATCGTCAGCAATGGCTATGTTGCCTGTGTTTTTTGCTACATAGCTTGCTTTGAGGAGAGCATTTTCTTCGAAGGTGCTTCCTGTTTCTTCCACATCTTCTAACTCAGGAAAAGCTTCAAGTCCGAGAACTTCCATGTTGGATTCTTGGAGCATGCTATTGAGTTCACGAATTTTTCCGGCATTGCGGGTGGCCAAAATGAGAGGAGCGGTACGGGTCATATTTTGTCCTTTTTAGTAGGTATTGTGTTTTCTTTTTCACTGAGGTTTGTCACGGTTTTTTCTAATTGCCACCGTGTTAATGCGCTAAAAATACAGCGCTGTGCATCTTTATATACCGTATATAAATTCTTTACCTGTGCTTCTATTTCTGCCCGTTTAGTGTTGCCGGCAGATGGACAGGGGTTTTGCCATATGGGCAATTCCCATTGGCGCGCTGCACGCAGTACGTGTTTTTTTTCTAATAAAAGCATAGGTCTAATGACTTGCAGTGCGCCGCCAAAAAAAGACTCATTCATGTTCATGCCGTCTACTCTACCATTTTGACATAAGTTCATGAAAAAAGTATGCACAAGGTCATCGGCGGTATGCCCAAAGGCTAAATGTGTTAATGAATATTGGTCGCACAATTCAAAAAGTCTTTTGCGTCGTAACCATGCACAGCGAAAGCATGCGGAATTACGTGTGTTTTCTTCGGAGTGAGCATGTGGGCCGTGGTCGGTGACTTCAATGTGAGCGGCAATACCATGTTCCATAAGCCACGGTAGCAGGGGAGCATGGGAATGTGTGTCAAAGCCGGGATTGATATGCAAGGCCATAATTTCAAAAGGAAAAGGAACAATTCCTTGACGAATATGCAAGGATTTTAACAAGACAAAGGAGTCTACTCCGCCAGATACCGCTACGCCAATACGGGCATGAGGGGGCAGCATGTGTGCTTGTTGCATGGCTTTGCCAATGGACTTGACACAGCTTTGTTGTGCGAATGTTCGAGAGTTTTTTTTCATAATTTTCCAAAAATAGGCAGTACTTTGCTTGACAATGCTTAGCTCTTTCTATAGTCTTTCTGCCCTACGCATGTTGTGAATGAGGTTTTATGCTTCTTTTTACGGCAAAAGTCAAAGGAAATAATACTTTAATTTCATAATAAAAATACACTTTTTATGTGGGAGCCATGCAAAAAGTGTGTATACCCTTCTAGACAAAGTTCTAAAAGGTACTATCTTTTAACATCGGAGATTTTCATGGCACGTATTACCGTTGAAGATTGTCAGGAACGTGTGGATAATCGCTTTTTGCTTGTGCAAATGGCTATTAAGCGTATTCAGCAATACCGCGAAGGCTATGAATGCCTTGTGGAAAGCCGCAACAAAGAAGTTGTTACTGCTTTACGTGAGATTGCAGCTGGTAAGGTCATCCCCGATGACCAAACTTACTATAGGCCATTACCACAAACTGCATCTGAACAAGAAGGTTAGTTTTTTTGTTGAGATTCGCAAAATTGTTTTGAAAAAAGCCGGTTATTCCGGCTTTTTTTGGAAATAACCTTTTAACCTAGTTGTGCGCATTTATGACTCAAAGATGTTATTACGAAGTTTTAGAAGTGAGCAAGAGCGCTTCGGAAGATGAGATAAAAAAATCTTATCGCCGCCTTGCTTTGCAGTACCACCCTGACCGCAATCCCGATAATAGTGAAGCGGAGAAAAAATTTAAAGAAGCCGCCGAAGCATACGACGTCTTGCGCGACACAGAGCGTCGTGCCCGTTATGATCGTTTTGGTCATGCCGGTGTTAATGGTCATGCCGGCGGTGGTTTTGGTAGTACGGAAGATGTGTTTTCGCATTTTAGTGATATTTTTGGAGACCTCTTAGGCTTTGGTGGCAGCGCCAATAGAGCGATTCGTGGCTCAGACTTACGCTACAATCTGAAGATTTCCTTTGCTAAAGCTGCCACAGGCGATGAGGTGGTACTACAACTGCCCAAGCGTGTGGTGTGTGGTGACTGCGAGGGTTCCGGCTCTGCTCCTGGTAGTAGCCCAGAAACGTGTAAGCATTGCGGCGGTGCTGGGCAAATTCGTCGTGCGCAGGGTTTTTTCCAAATTTCTTCCCCATGTCCGGTGTGTCGTGGCGAAGGGCAAATTATTGTAAAGCCCTGTCCTCGTTGCAAGGGGCAAGGCATTCTTGATGAAGTCAGAGAGTTGTCTGTGCGTGTTCCTGCCGGTGTGGATACGGGGACACGTTTAAGAGTGCGTGGAGAAGGTGAGGAAGGCATTAATGGCGGCCCTGCCGGTGATTTGTATGTTGTTATCACCGTAGAGCAAGATAAAGTCTTCCGTCGTCAAGGCAATGACCTTATATTTACTCAAGAAATTACCTTTATTCAAGCCATCTTGGGGCATCGCTTAGAAGTGCCTTCCCTGCAAGAAAAAGTTACCCTAGAAATACCTCGTGGCATTCAAAGTGGCACGGTTTTGCGCATTAAAGGCGAAGGTATGCCCGTGCTTGGGCGTGATAGTCGTGGGGATTTATTAGTAGAAGTTAAAATTCTTACCCCCACTCGTATTAGCGAAAAGCAAGAAGAGCTCCTGCGTGAATTTGAAAAACATGCCCCCGAAGACGGAGTTATGCGTAAGCTGAAAAAAGCCACCAAGAAGGCGGCTAAGGTCATGGGACTTGATTAGAGTATGTTTTTTATGGGGAGAGGGAACTTTTGCTAGTGCCAAAAAGTTCCCTCTCCCCATCCCCAAACCCCCCCCCCCCACCCGCACAACCCGCCTAATATTATACCCCAATAAAATGG
>CAYJHS010000109.1:0-8478 GCA_964369815.1 uncultured Desulfovibrionaceae bacterium | reverse complement strand
ACAAAACGAATCGTTTAAACGTTCTCGTGCGTCTTTATTATGCATTTTAACTTTTACATGCACCTGTATTAGTTTTTTTATTAATTTATATGAAGGGGGTACAGTATTTTTCTATCCCCTCGCCGGAATTTTTGCTGCCGGTATTGTGTGCTTTTTATACCTCCTATTTTTCAAATCTGGCGAAGATATTATCGGCATGCTTTTATGGATTGTACTCCTATTACTAGGTATATTTATTGTCCTTAGAGACCCCAGCCCCGACCATCGCTCTTTATTGTGGATTAGTATTTTTCCCCCAATTTGCATTCTAACCATGGGATTGCTCAAGGCAAGTATCCTTTTCACCTCTTTTTTAGTAGCTTTAATAGCTATCTTTACCACTTCACTCCATAATTACGCCACAACACCAATTGAATTTGGAACACAAATCCGGCTACTTATAACCATGACAAGCAGTTTTTTGCTTATCGGCTATGTGGACTATTCACGCTCTAAAACCTATGAGGCTTTGCAGCGTGCCCTCATGCACATTGCTCAAACTTCCCTCACTGACAGCCTTACCGGTCTTGGAAATAGACGGTATTATGATAATTTTTTAGAATGGGTTATGGCAAATACAAAACGCAACAATGTCAATTACGCTGTGGCACTTGTGGACATTGACCATTTTAAACGTATTAATGACACCTATGGGCATGAAGTGGGGGATGACATCCTTAAGCATCTTGCCCATGAAGTCAAAGGACAAGTCCGCACCGCCGACACGCTCTTTCGTTGGGGGGGGGAAGAATTTGTTATTATCATGCCTAATTGCAACCATGTGGAATCTGAAATTGCCGCAGAGCGTATCCGCTCTCACATAGAACGCACCCCATTCTTTTTGAAGAAAGAAAAAATTTACATAACTATTAGTATGGGAATTTATTCCGGCATAGAAAGTAATGACCCTAAAATTCCTATGCAAATTGCCGATCAATGCTTATATAAAGCAAAATCTAGTGGGAGAAACAAATTTTTTATCAACTAAAAATTTACCTACTTGTTTTTTACTTTCCAAATGTGCACTTTTAGTGTAGAATTTTACTAGTTAGGCCTTTTGTTGCAAACCTTACAAAACAGAAGCATATTTACCTGAGGAGAATATTATGAAAAGCACACGTATTGTACTTGCCTTCGTTGCCGTGACCTTGACAGCCATTTTAGGCGTCGCATGTAACAAAAACACCATGCAACCTAACGCTAGCGAAGAACAAAAATGGCATGCCGCACGCGCTATTTGTTTTGAACAAGCTCAAGACATGACCAACAGCACCGTCAGCGTCAGTAATCCTGCAACCAATGACTTTTTTAAATCCTGCATGCGTACTCGCTTCAACTATACCGATGAAGAGTTACGCAACAGAGGTTATAAGTAGTACAAGCATTACTCAAACAAAAAAGAAAACATCGGCATAAACGATGATTTCATATTAAAGACAAACCCTCATTTTTTGAAGGTTTGTCTTTAATTTTTTTCTGTTATTTACCATCAACTTATCCTGTACCGGTAGTTTGAGATTATTATGTACGGTGTTTCTTTGTCTTTTTCCCTTAATAAGGGTTTAAATTTCCAAACACGAGCTAAAAAGTCATAGCCTATTATATTTATAGTCTTTTGGCAGCTTTTTCATGCTAAAAACCACTCCTGTAAGAAAAAGCTTCACACTCATTTTCACGGTGGCAATGTGTTTTTACACGTGAAGTCCGTATTTTCTCCATGACTTACTTATTTTTCTAGGTATAATTGATGCATTCAACTATAACTACTTATATTTTTATAAAATATTTCCTTAAAAAAACAGTTGACAGACCACTGGTGAGTAGCTATCTATCTTTTACGCATTAGTGCGTGTGAACGTACTATCTGTACAGTTCCCTTCAAAATTACAAGCGTGTCTTTTTTCGCTTGTGGGCTTTCAGCCTGAGGGTTTTCCCCCTCGTCATCTAGCCTTGTTTAGGTGCCTATATATTCCACATTCTTTTGCAAGCCTTTTGCACCGGTAATTTTTTTACTGTGTGTCGTGGCATGTGCTCTGCACGCTTGCTGTACATTTATGCCGAAATTTAAAAAAGGAATTTATCATGGCCGATATTCAACTACAAAAACCAGCCGCCGGACAAACTGCATCCATTACCCCCAGTACCGATGACCGTCTTGTCCTAAAGTTTGAAACTGGTGACGCCACTCTAACTCGTGAAGGCGATAGTCTTCAAATGGCTTTTGAAGACGGATCCAAGGTTTCTCTCACAGATTTTTATAAAGCCTATAATTCAGAAAATATGCCTACCTTCGTGGTGGGCGACGCCGAAATTGGCGGTGAGCAGTTCTTCGCTGGTATGGCAGAAAACCTCATGCCTGCAGCAGGCCCTACCGCCGGTACTGGTGCTCAAGGGGGCGGTACCATCGTTAGCTTTACCAGCGGCGCATTGCTTGGCGGTATTGATCGTCTTGATGGTCTTGACCAAAGTTATACCAACACTGCTCTTCTTACTGAACTTCCAGAAGGCAATGGCATTAACATAGCTCCGGTCATTACCGGCATTACAGCTTTTTCCGATGATAGCCCCGATGCTTTCGCAGGAGATCTTGATGTTATTGAATCTGGCGTTGGGCGTAACCCAGACGGTTCTTTTTCTAACGACCCGAACCAGTCCTATGGCGGTGAAACCTTTGCCAGCGGTCAAGTCAACGCTCATGACCCCGAAGGCGGCTCTTTATCTTTCTCAGTGCAAGGCACTGGGCAAGGTCAGTATGGTTCATTTACTATTAATCCCGTTGATGGCACTTTTGAATATAATTTTAATGATGCTAATAGCCTTAATCATGGTCAGGTGGAAACAGAAACTTTTGTAGCTGATGTAACAGATGTTACGGGCAATACCACCTCCGTGACAGTTACAGTGACCATCACAGGCACCAATGATAAACCGGTGTTAACCCTTAAAAATCCCGATGACATGGTCGTTACTGAAGACGATGCCATAGACCAAAGTGTATTCGGCGAATTTTCTGTGTTGGATCATGATGCCGATGGAGACACCTTGGCTGAGCAAAACATCACTATTAATGGTGAAGCTGTAAACACTGATGATGCTCATGCTTCGACTTCCATTCATGGCACTTATGGTACTTTGGTAGTAAAGGCTGACGGTTCATATACTTACACCTTACAAACGGATCCCCCTGCAAAGGGAGACCCTGACTATAATGCTGCCTTAGCTCGCTACAATGCTGTGCAAGCTCTTGGCGGTGACGTAACGTCTGCTGAAGAAAAGTTTACTGTAAAAACTACGGATATTCACGGTGCCAATGACAGCGAAGACTTAGTCTTTACTGTAAAAGGTGACAATGATGCCCCAGAAGTGGTGCCACCTAACCCCACTGACACCAATGCTTCTGTAGTAGATGTACACGTGCGCGAAACAGGCGTTGGCACCAGTGATCCCAACGATGATGTGCGCGGTCAAACCGTGGGCACCGGTAAAGTAGTGGCTACCGACGTGGACAGTAAAAACCTTACCTTCACCTTGGAGGGAGTTAACGATAATTCCTTAGGGGATTTTGTACTCAATGCCGACGGTACATATACCTTTACCTTAGATGATGCTAAGGCTGATAGCTTGTATCACGGTGAAGTTCGTGAGCTCACGTATGCCGTAAAAGTATCTGATGGACACGGCGGCTCTGTAGCACAGACCGTCACCGTTACCGTAACCGGTACCAACGATGCACCGACATTAGCAGTGAATACAACTGACAACAGTGTCACCGAAGGCAGCGACACTTCCGCCGCCGGCACCATTACCTTTGGGGATGTGGACTCTGACGGCTCCACCTTGAGTGTGGAGGGTCAAAACATCAATAAAGATGCCAACGGCGACGCCATAACTACACCTACCGTGGTAGTGGGCACCTATGGTAACCTTACTGTAAATCCCGACGGTACCTTCACCTACGAAACAGGACAAACTACCAACCAAGTCAAAGCCCTTGAAGCTCTTGGTGGCAATGTAAAAAGTGCTCAAGAAACCTTTGATGTGCTAAACAAAGACCCTCATGGCGAATACAAAGAAGGGCAAATTGTTATTAATGTCACAGGCGTTAACGACAAACCTTCCATTAAAATTGATAACTCTACTCTCAAAACCTACGATGCAGAAGTTGACGGCGCTATTTCTAGTGGCAAAGAGCCTGCCACGGCAAGCAATATTGCAGAAGGAGCATTCACTTTTGAAGGTGGTGATGAGCTGGAAAGCGTTATCATCAAAGGGCATGATGCCGATGGCAACCCTAAAGAATTTGACTTAACAAAGTATACCGCCGATGACCTAAAAGATCTTGTAATCTACGGTAAAAATGGTGAATTGACGAACTTTACCTTTGACACTGAAACTGGTGAAGTAACCTATGATTACATCCAGACCGAGGCATATGATCATAATAACGCCTTAGATGGCTCAGGCAATGCAAATAATGTAGATGTCAGCAACCCTGATTCTATAACACCTGACAACTATGATTCTGACAGCGTCGTTGGTGATACCTTTGAAGTTGTTATCACCGACAAAGATGGTGAAACTGCAAAAGGCAATATTGAAGCTACCATTGTTGACGATGTTGTAGATATTAAAAACGTCGTTGATCCAACTGATAGTTATGCTGATCCTAATGCTGATGGAAAATTTGAGCTTCCTGCGGCTAAAGAAATTGCCGGTGAATTTTTCTCGGAACTCATAGGTAAAATTACTGTCGTCGGTGCTGATGCTATTGACATAGAAGTGAGCATTCCTCCCTATTATGGCACAGTTGACCATGCGGTGCATGTGACCATCAATGGCGAAAAGAAAGTCATGGCTCTTACCCAAGAAGAAGATGCTCATGGAAACATCGTTATTTACGGTGTTGAGGGGCAATATAATAACGCAGGTGGCCTAGATATTCTTGATACAAACAACCCATACTTTACGTATACATTTAATCCTAAGACCAATGAGTGGACTTTTGAACAACACAGACCGTTTGAAGGTGATGTAAGCATAGACATAAAAGGCACCGATGCCGATGGTGACTCTGATAAGCATACTCTTACCTTTGTGGGCACCGAGAAGGGCTTCCCTGTTTCTATTGCTGTTGTTGATGCGCTTGAAACTGACGAAGGCTCCATGCTCACAGGAACACATCCTGATCAAGATAATGATAACAATGGACTAAGTGACCATGTAGACACCGGATCAATTTACATTGAAACAAGCGATACCCCCAATGAAATTACTATCACTATTAAAGATGTAAACAATAACGATGTCACCCTTACCTTTAATGCAAACGGCACCTTAAAATCCGGTTCTGCGAGCATTGAAACTGCAAATGGCAAACTCACAGACTTTATCCTAAGTGACGACCTTAATGGCGGCGTAAGCTTTAATTATACCTATACTCAAGATACTGCGGTTAAGCACGACAGCCCAAGCAATGCTATAACAACTGACGAAGTTGCCCCCAAGGGTGATAGCTTTGAAATAACCGTAAACACTAGCAATGGCAGTGCTTCAACAACAGTGGATGTGGAAGTTACCGACGATACTCCCACTATTGATAAAGATGTCACTGCTATCCTTGACAACGATGGTACTGCAAGCGCCATTGTTGCACTTGACTTTGGTGCTGACAATGGCGAAGGCAAGACCATTGAATTTGACGGTACAATCTTTACCTACGAAAATGGGAAATGGACTCATGACGGTAGCGGTAGCGTCTCTGCAGACGGTAATACACTCACCTCAGCCAATGGCGGCACTCTCAGCAATAATGGAAATAACGACTTATGGCAAACAAAGTATGATGCTTCAACCAATAAGTCTGAGTCTATCACCATTACAGACGCAGACGGTGACAAGACGACGGTAAATTTTGAAGCTGAAAAAGCCCCTGATGGCGAACTCCTTGGCTTGAGTGGAGAAGCAGGCTCCTTGAAAGAAGGAACAGACTATAACATCACTTTCGTTCTTGATACATCAGGTACCATGTATGCCGGTAAAGCCTTAAGCGGCACGCACTACAATGGCTTGATTTTGAATGAAGATGGCGAACTTTCCACCCGTTTGGACGCAGCATGTGATGCTATAATATCCTATGCAAAAGACGTATTAGTAGGACATAGTGGAGAAGTGGAAGTAACACTCATTACCTTCTGGGGCAGTACTGCAAAAAGTGAAACATATAATAAAGATGAGCTACAAGACCTGATAACATATGTTGAGCAACTTAACGCTGGTTTAAAATATGGTTCAGCAGTTCTTTATGATGAAAAAGACGCAGATAAATATGACTATATTGAATATAATGGTGTGAAGTACGCAACGTATGAACCAAATACACAGGTACTTGATACTAAGGGTAATCCCATAAAATATAATGAAAAAAATGCAACTCACGTTGGCTATGAAGCTGATGAGAATGGCTATGCTATGTATCGTGAAGGATATATTGTTTACGATACAACCAAGGATACAGCCGGTGAAGCCAATGCTGTATATAATGATAATGGGACACCCAATGACCTAGCGAACCATTGGCATTGGGGCACTAACTATACGAGTGGATTGAATAAAGCCTATGAACTACTCTTTGGGGCAGACGGTTCCGGTGCCTTATCTCAAAATGGTTACGAGAACTTACTTTACTTAATGTCCGATGGTATGCCAAATAGCGACTCAGATGAATCGCGCCAAAAAGCATTTGAAAAGCTTATGGAAGCCGGAGTGAATGTGGAAGCTCTCGGCATGGGTGCCGGCGCTAGCGAAAGCACTCTGGATCAATATGACAGTGATTCTTATGATGCAGGGGGAAATTATATCGGCAATGGCGCAGATACTTTTAAAGACGGTGACATTAAAGATATTTTTGAACTCTTTGAAGACAATATCGCAGCACAAAGCGCCAATACCGGTATTGGTAAGACAGGTGCGGGCCATGATGTTGTCATAGGCGGTAAAGAAAAGTATGCCTTGCTCTATGACTTGGCAAACTTGACAAGTAACAACGAACTGTTGACTTTATGTGATAATATCATGAAGAGTATGGCATCAAGCAAAGATCTTGAAGATATTCTAAAAGCTTTAACCGACGCCGAATTGCAGAAACTTGCAGCTTTCGAAGATGTTGCAATGTCCTTCATAAAGCAAAACCCAGACTGGGTTCAAGAGAACTACTTAAAAGATGACACAAACTATAGTATAGTAGCAGGTGCAGGTGATGACATCATTGTTACACAAGCTGGCAATGACTTGCTTACCGGTGACGGTGATGAAGCATCCTTAAAAGAACTTGCCGGTGCATTTTTTGATAATGAAACCGCAGCAAAGTATACTTGGGATAGTCTTAATACCACCTTGGGCCATAAGGATCTTAATGGTGATGGTATCCTTAGTGAAGAAGAAAAGGGCTCAAAAACGGTAGGCGATGCCTTAATAAACGACTTAATGACAACTGCAACAAAAGACCCGAGCAAGCTGGCAGAAGTTGCAGCTACGCTTGAAAATTCTCATACCGACGGCAACGACACCCTTTACGGCGGCGCAGGCAATGATATCCTGCTTGGCCTTGGCGGTAACGACACCCTCAATGGTGGTGCTGGAAGTGACATTCTCATTGGTGGAAGTGGTAAAGACACACTCATCGGTGGTTCAGGAGATGACATTATCTTTGGCAGTATGGGCGATTTCATACGAGGCGATAGTGGTAATGATCTTATTGTACTACCAAAGCTGGAAGATATATTGCATAGCGACGTTGATGGCGGAACAGGCGTTGATGTACTCTTAGCTACCGTTGACGCCCTTTCCGGTGTGAAAAACGCATTGGACAACGGTTCTGCAAATATCAAAAATATAGAAGTTATAATGTTTGGAGACGATGTAACCGCCGCAAAAGATTTGCAAGATAAATTGGCGACTGATGCTAAGGGCGAACTCTCGCACGCCAATGGCTGGGAAGTAAAGGGGACATCAGGCGGCTACACAGAGTATAGAAATGAGGCTGATGATATGACCATCCTTGTAAACAAAGCTACATTAGGCATTTAAAACCATCTTAAAACCATAAAAAAAGCCCCACTGTTTAGGCAGTTGGGCTTTTTTTTGTACAATATAATAAACATATAATATTTTATGTTTTTTCCACAGGGAAGGTGGTATTTTACTGCCCCTCTTTTTGGTGAAGAACCGTCTTATTGCCACTTTCTTTGGTGAATACCCCTATTACGAGTTCGCAATGGAACCAGATATCTTGCTTCTGACATAGAAGTAATAACAGCTTAATCATGAGCTGTTTTTTAAAAGTATTTTTGATTTCTCACAAGGAAGGTGCCTTTTTTTGCGCAAGTAGTGCATACAGATATACCTGATTGGAGCAATAAAAAGCCTAACCATGTAAGAATC
>CAYJHS010000108.1:0-8495 GCA_964369815.1 uncultured Desulfovibrionaceae bacterium | reverse complement strand
CGGCGGAAACCGACATTGTATCGCAAATTGTAACAAAGTTCAGCCAAAAAACGAACACTTGGGAGTCTGCCTTTACCGATGCCTCCAAAAATCTTTTTATGATTTGCGTAACTTTGGAAATAGCGTGGATAGGTATTCAAATAGCTTTAGGCCGCCAAGATTTAGGGGAGTCCGTTAAGCAGTTTGCATTAACACTCTGCACAGCAGGTTTTTTCTTGGCTGTCATCGTCAACTATAAAGAATGGTCTTGGATGATTATCAATGGCTTAGACAGCATTGCAGGACAAGTGATACCGTTGGAAAAAGCCTCTGAAAGAGCTTTCCAAATAGGTCTTGATTTGGTGGGAAAAATTTTTGAGGTCATCGGTGACACCAGTATCATGTCTGACGGCGGTGCTTCAAAGATTTTTGGGCTTATTTTCGCAACGCTCATTATTCTTGTATGTTTTGCTCTCATCACAGCACAAATAGTGCTCATCAAATGCGAGGCTATGGTGGCCATGATGGCAGCACTTATTTTAGTGGGCTTTGGTGGTTCGTCCTTTCTGCGTGATTATGCCAAAAATGCCATGCGCTACGTGCTGGCTGTAGCCTTTAAACTCTTTGTTATGAACCTTGTTCTTGGACTTGGAGTTTCCTTTGTAAATGATTTTATGGCCTTGGCAAATGTTGAATTTACAGACGCTTGCGTCATTGTCGGCACCTCCATAGTCATTCTCGCCCTTATAAAATCCCTTCCCGATACTGTAGCAGGAATTATCAACGGTTCACACATTGGTGGCGGTACTGCTCTTATGGCGACAGCCGGCGCAGTTGGCGGTGCGGCATTGGGAGCTGTTAAAGCTTCCGCAAAGGGAGCAATGAATACAAAGGATGCTGTCAATATTGCCAAAATGGAAGGCAAAAGTGGCTTTGGAAAATATGGAAGCGCCATAAATCATCTGGCAGGAGCTGCCTTTGATGCCAAGAGAGGTAAGGCTCACGGTTCAACCGCTGCTGCCCTAGAAAGCCGTAAAGAACAAGCACTTCGCAATATTTTAGATAAATAAGAGGTAAAAGTGGCTTTATTCAAAAAAAGTAAAAAAGAAGCACAAGAAAGTGTATCTGTAAGCACAAAAAGCGACAATCCATACTTGTCCGCACGAGAAGAATGGCTTGAGCGTTATGGCTCTTATATCAAAAGAGCGGCGCAATGGCGCATGATGGCCATACTTGCTTTACTCATTTGTATATTTTCCCTTACGGGCAATATTATGTTGATAAATCAAGTTAAGACAATTCCTTATATTATCGAAGTGGATAAAGCCGGTAATGCCATGACAGTAGGTCGTGCGGACATTATTGCAGAAACACCGCAAAGGCTCATTCAATCAGAGATTGCCAACTGCATTGTTCAATGGCGCACAGTTACTGCCGATGTGGAGCTTCAAAAATCCATGCTTGCTCGTTTGGCGTATTTCTTTAGCGGTCACGCTAAAGGTGTTTTACGTTCTTGGTATGAAACAAATAATCCCTTTGAAATTGCCAAGACCGGCAAGCTTATTCACGTTGAAATAAAGACATTGCCTTTGCCTGTCAGCAAAGATTCCTATCGTGTGGAGTGGGTAGAAACGACCCGCTCGCATCAAGGGGTTGTCCTTGATACACAGACCTATGAATCGACTGTAACAGTGCAAATAAATCCACCAAGTTCGGACACAGTGCTTTTACATAATCCGGGCGGCGTATATATCACACAACTTGCGGTGTCTAAAGTTCTTAACTTGCCGCAACAAAACAATAAATAAAGGAAATTTTCATGAAAAAAATGTTCATAGTCTTAGCATTTATGTTTTTAAGCTCAACAGTTGTCTATGCCAATAATGGTTATCCGCCATCCATGCCTTATCATGCGCCAACGCAAAAACAAAAACCTACTCCACCACCTTCGCAGAATGATATGGGTGTCTATCTCAGCACCGATGTGGTGCCTTTATCAGCAAAAGAGAGGAAAGCTCTTTATCAGACGCACCAATGGGCAGGGGGCGGTACGGCTCCCATGATGGGCGCAGGAGGCAAGCTTTTATATGTCCATGGTGCAAGCTTGCCCACTATTATCGGCTCTCCCATGCAAGTGGTGGACGTAGAGCTACAGCAAGGTGAAGACCTTCATGAAATTATCGTGGGTGATTCTGCTAGGTGGAGGGTGGAGACGGGTAAAGCCGGAAATACTCCTCATTTGTTTATTAAGCCTGTGGATGCCGGCATTGAAACTTCTGCCGTTGTGACCACAAATATGCGTGTATATCATTTGCGCCTTATCTCTCAACGTAAAGGGTACACACCCTATGTAGGTTTTCTTTATTCAGATAATATGCGCAGAGTAGCGGCAAAAAAACAAGCACAAGAGCAAAAAGAACAAAAATGGGCAACCATGACGGATGGTACGGATTTATCAAAGCTTAACTTCAATTATAAAATCAGCGGCGACTCTGTTAATTGGAAACCGGAACGTGTTTATGACGATGGCCAGCAAACCTTTATTCGCTTACCCGACTCGGCAAAGGCAGGAGAAATGCCTGTGCTTTTGGTGCGTAAAAATGGCGACAATGTACTTGTAAATTATCGAGTAAAAGACCGTGCCATGGTGGTGGACGGTATCTTCAAGCATATTGTTCTTATTGTTGGTGTTGGCTCTGACCAAGAAAAAGTAGAAGTGAGGAAAAAATAATGAAAAAGCTCCTTCCTTTTTTCCTTTTGATGATGCTTATGACTACAGGTTGTGCAACGCATAATATCGGCACGTCTTTTGTTGGTGAAGTTCCAAAGCAAAATATTGAGAATATTGCGCAAACAGCAACTTCCATGATTGTGGATTTACATGCACCGGGACAAACATCCGTCTATTTGGAAAAGTCTTCAGATAAAACAGCAAATGCCTTTGATGTGGCCTTTGAAAATGCTTTGCGTGCCAAAGGCTTTCAAATAAGCCCTCATAATAACACAAATACCATAAAAATTGGATATACTCTTGATATTATAAACTATGACAAAGACAAAGGCGAAGTTCCCGCTTGGTACTTGCAGCTTCGATTATCCAGCGGTCAAACGTTTGCCAGAGCATTTACTGAAGGAGGAATGCCTGAGTCTGTAACTACAGTTTTGGGAGGGAAATAATGGCACAGCAAGACTCTCCCAATGCTTTGGTATTAGAACCCGAAAAAGCTGTAGGGGTTACTCGCATGAGCAAATGGCCTTTGTATGCGGGGCTATTGGCATTACTTATTCTTTTTGGAGTATTAGTTTACAGCGTAAACTTTGCTCACGACCCCGAAGAAGAAATACTCGGTGCGAAAAAAGTTGTTATTCGTGAGGATGAAAGACCTGTTCTTATGGGTGATGGGAGTGGGCTCAATCTTGCCGCACCAGAAAAGACAGCAATTATTCCTCCACCTCCCGAACCAAAGCCCGCAAAGCAAGAACCTATTGTGGTGGTGCGTGATAACACACCCAAGGTTGACCAAGAAGCTGAAAACAGAAAGAGATTGCGCCAACAAGCTTATTTATCTGCTTTATCCGCACCTTTGATGGCTAAAAAAGTAAATAGCCAAGAGCAAAGGCAAGCGGCGCAAGAACAAAAACAAACACAAGCAAAGACACCATCAGGTGCAAATGCTCCTGTCACAAGCGTTAACCAAGACTATAACCCTGTCGCCGATATGGATAAGGAAAACTTTTTAAGCTCCAGAGGAAAGGCAGATGCTGCATGGATACTCGAAAATCAACGTGTAGCAGGAAATCCTCTTGAAATTAAAACAGGGGCGGTCATACCGGGGGTCATGATTACAGGCATAAACTCTGACCTTCCCGGGCAAATCATTGCGCAAGTATCCCAAAATGTTTTTGACACCAATACAGGACGATATCTCTTAATACCACAAGGGGCAAAGCTCTTTGGTGTGTATGACAGTCGTCTTGTTTATGGGCAAAGCCGTGTTTTGGTGGCATGGAACAGAATTATTTATCCGGACGGTTCCAGTATCAGCATTGGTGCCATGTCCGGTACGGATATGTCGGGCTATGGCGGTTATAATGACAAAGTGGATAACCACTACTTCCGTATTTTTGGTTCTGCTATTTTAATGTCGCTTATTGTAGGGGGCACAGCTTATACCATGGATACCGCCACCGGCGGTGATACCGATGAGTATAGCTTACAAAGTCAAATGACAGCCGCTATGGCACAACAGCTTGGGCAAAGTACCACAAGGCTTTTGGAGAAGAATTTAAACATCAAGCCTACGCTTGAAATTCGCCCCGGCTATCAATTTAATATTATTGTGTCGAAAGATATTGTTTTTCGTCAGCCATATGCCCCTGTAGAGTAATAACATGGCGGAAAAACATTACGGACTGGCGCAAGCCAAGAAAAAAACATCTAAAAAATGGCAATTCTTGTATGTTATTTTCATACTTGTTCTTGGCGCATCGGCTTGTGTTTTATCAACACAAATGGTGGCACGTCACTACGGTGCGCAACCGGCTCTCGGTGCGCCTCTTTTGGGGGAAATATATCCACCGTGGTATATTTTTTCATGGGCAAGTGAGTGGCAAGACCCCGATGGATATATTGAACACGCTGTTCTCATGGGGCAACTCCTTTTCATTGCACCGCAATTTTTATTTTTAATGCTCTGGCTTTCCAAAAATAAGCTTAAAGGAAATAAAAACTTGCACGGTTCTGCGGCTTGGGCGTCAGAAAAAGAAATAGCAGAAATGAGTTATCTTGACGGCAAAGGCGTATATGTGGGCGGCTATGAAAAAGGTGTGGGGAAAAAAGCACAGCAATTATATCTGCGTCATAACGGCCCGGAGCATATTATGGTGTTTGCGCCTACACGCTCAGGGAAAGGCGTAGGCTTGATTTTACCCACACTATTGGCTTGGGAGCACTCAAGCCTTGTGTTGGATATTAAGGGCGAAAATTGGGCACTCACCGCTGGATGGCAAAAATCTCAAGGGCAATACGTCATGAAGTTTGACCCTGCCGATGCAAGTGGGGCATCAGCTTCTTTCAATCCTCTGGAAGAAATGCGCCTTGGTACACTTTTCGCCATTCAAGATATTCAAAATCTGGCCATGATGCTTGCTGACCCCAATGGTAAAGGCTTGGAAGACCATTGGAGCAAGGCCGCCTTTGCCTTTTTTGCAGGACTTATGCTCCATGTCTGTATTGTGGTTCGTGCCAAAATTGGACGTGCTGCGTCTTTATCGGACATTACACTGGCAATGGCCAATGAGGGAGGCAGTACAGAAGATTTACTTGAGGAAATGCTTACCACAAACCACGAACAACTCTACAAAGATATTGATAAAACATGGAAAGGTGGTGCAGAAGCGCATACCTTTATTGCGTCATCGGCTCAAGAAATGAAAAGCAAGGCTGACAATGAGGCTTCGGGAGTTTTGTCCTCTGCCTTGGTCAATATGTCTTTGTATCGTGACCCCATCATCACAAAAAATATCGAAAAATCCGATTTTCGCATTCATGACCTCATGAACGCCGATAAACCACTTAACTTATATCTTGTGGTTTCCCCTGCCGATATTGACCGTGTGCGCCCATTATTACGACTTATGGTGGATATGTTTGTTCGCCGTATCTGCTCAAAAATGGAGTTTGAGGACGGCGCAAGCAAAGCAAGCTACAAGCACAGATTGCTTTTGCTCATGGACGAATTTACCTCTCTTGGAAAATTGCCCATTGTAGAAAAAGCTTTGGCCTATATTGCAGGGTATGGCGGTAAATTCTACATAATCGTTCAAGATATTACGCAACTAAATGCAGTTTACGGTAAGGACAATGCCATCATGGCTAATTGTCATACTCGCATAGCCTATGCGCCCAATACCGTAGAAACGGCGGAAACTTTGTCAAAAATGACCGGCACAACCACCGTTGTGGAAGAAAAAAAGTCAATTTCTTCTTCCGGAGGATGGGGAAAGCGAAATATCTCTACCAATATTTCAGAAGTGGCCAGACCTCTTTTAACCGCCGATGAATGTATGCGTCTGCCCTCAGCAGAAAAAGACAGTCAAGGCAAAGTCACAAAACCGGGGCATATGCTCATTTTTACAGCAGGAAAGTCCCCCATTTATGGCTGTCAAATTCTCTATTTTCGTGACCCCGTATTTTCAAAAAGAGCTAAAATGAGTGCTCCGCATGTCTCTGCCAAGTTTCCTTCCGGCGTTTCCGACTCTTTGTATCATGAACGTCCCAAAGATTTTTATGAAAGTGAAAAGCCTCAAGTCAAGATTGAGACGCAAAAAGTTGTAGAATTACCAAAAAATAAAAGTTTTGAAGCCTTTATGCAAAGTAATGGACAAGAATAATAAGGAGGAATATCAATGCGTTTATGTATCGTCATTATGGCATTTTTAATCATTGGTGTTGTGTTTTGGCAAGAGGGCTATCGCATAAATTTGACGCCGTCCATGCCCAAGGGATTGTATAAACAATCAGCAAATACAAAAATACAACATGGCGACATAGTTTCCTTTTGTCTTGGTAGCGATTTTGCGCTCATGGCTAAAGAGCGTGGTTTCTTACAAACAGGCATGTGCCCTTCTGAAGCGCAACCTTTACTTAAATATGTAGCAGGGCTTGAGGGAGATACTGTTGAAATAACCGAAAAAGGCATCTGCATAACACCGATAGGGAGTTCTGTGGGCTGTCTTTGGTTTGGCGTACAAAAGCGTGATCGCCACGGCAACACGCTTCAAAGTTTTCTCAAAGAAGGGACAATTGAGCAAGGGCAAGCCTTGCTCATGACTCCGCACAAAGGAAGCTTTGATGGACGATATTTCGGAACTGTTTCCGTAAATGTGCTGACAAAAATGGAAAAGGAATAAGACGTTGATTGCCAAAGAAAAAACATATCTTGATGTGCCTTATGCCGATAAAGCAACCGCTAAGGAGTACGGTGCAAAATGGGATTGGGGACAAAAACTGTGGTATGCGCCCCAAGGCACAGACCTTTCACAGCTTGAACAATGGATACCTAAAAAAGAAGCTAGGCCACTTTCACCGCAAGAAGAATTCGCCATTACTTTAAAAGACTTTGGTTTTAATTTGCATGAGCTGCCTACGATGGACGGTTCAATACAACGCGTTGCACTTCTTGATGATAAAAATGGCCAAAAAAGTGGTGCGTATGCTGCTTACCTTGACGGTCGTCCTGCCGGCTGGGCGGATAATTTTAGAACAGGGGAAAGGATTACATGGACATATTCCAAAGGTTCAAAGTTATCTCAAGAAGATAGAGAAAAGTTTGTGGAAGAACATGTTCAAAAAAGTGCGGAACGTGAAGCACAGCGTAAAGAAGAGCAAGACCTTGCTGCCCAAAAAAGCCTTGCAGAGCTTAATGATTGCTATCTTGCATCCAGCGAACATCCGTACTTGGTGGCCAAGGGTATTCACGCTCAAGATATATATGAGTCTGCTACGGGCAATACCTTGCTTATTCCTGTTTTTAATATGGACAACGAATTGCGTGGCATACAAAAAATACATGTAAATGGCGAAAAATATTTTGAAAAAGGCATGGAGAAAAAAGCGTGTTTTCATGTTGTGGGTGGTAATAACGGCAAACTTTTCAAAGAGAGTTCATTGAGTGAAATCATTTTGTGTGAAGGGTATGCCACCGGAGTATCGTTACATCTTGCCACACAAAACCCTGTGGCTGTGGCCTTTGATGCAGGGAATTTGGAACATGTGGCAAAAAAGTTCCGTGAGAAATTCCCCAAGGCAAAAATTACTATTTGTGCCGACAATGACTATACAAAATCACGCAATATCGGTGTTGAAAAAGCCAAACAAGCCGCTTTGGCAGTAGGTGGGGATGTTTGCATACCTCTTTTTAATAAAGAAGAATTGGCAAAAGGCTTCACAGACTTTAATGACCTACACCGTTCTCGTGGACTTAAAATTGTAAAACAACAAATATCTAAAGGATTAAGTAAAGAAAGGAGTTTATGATGAAAGTGCTTATAGTGGAGTCTCCGGGCAAAGTGAAGAAAGTGCAAAGCATTTTAGGCAGTGGGTGGACGGTTAAAGCAAGTGTCGGGCATGTGCGTGATTTACCGGAAAGGGAAGTCGGCGTAACTGCTCCCAATTTTATACCACAATACACACCTACAGAACGTGGCGCAAAAGTATTGGCAGATTTGAAAAGACTTACTCAAGGAGCGGATGAAGTTTATTTGGCAACTGACCCCGACCGTGAAGGCGAAGCCATTGCCTGGCACTTACACGATGCTCTCAAGCTCAAAAACGCCAAGCGTGTGACCTTTGGAGCGATTACCGAAAAAGACATTAAAGACGGTGTAGCCAACGCTCGTTCTCTTGATATGAACTTAGTAAAAGCACAAGAAGCACGGCGTGTGCTTGACCGTTTTTGTGGGTATCTTGTGAGTTCTCCATTATCCAATGCAGGAAAAGCAAAGCTTTCTGCAGG
>CAYJHS010000107.1:0-8516 GCA_964369815.1 uncultured Desulfovibrionaceae bacterium | reverse complement strand
AACCCCGAAGAGCTCTTCGCCAAGGACGCCGCCTTTAAAGGCAAGCAAGATTGCCGCTGCTTGCTCTATGTCTTTCGCCTTGCTGTGTACTTTGCCAATAATGAAACCCATGAGCCCGAAAAACTTAAATGGGAGAATTGGAAGGACGGGTAGAAATACAGTATGTTTAATGAGTATTTCTTGGCAAAATAATTCATCTTTTCGTCCTTGCATAGTACAATATATTTTTGTTACAATATACATATATTGATAAAATACTCTCGCGCATAGGATACCTTATGGCATCACAGGATACATCGCCGCACAACCTAGCCCCCGAGGCTCAGGCCAGACAAGATATAGATAAAAAACTTCTTGCCGCTGGTTATGTCTTACAAGACATGCACAATTTCAACCCCACAGCCTCCCTTGGTGTGGTGGTGCGCGAATTTGCCACCAAGAGCGGTCCTGTAGATTATCTTATATTTATTGATGGCAAACCTGTGGGCGTCATTGAAGCCAAAGCCGAAAACAAAGGCGAATCCCTAAGCTCTGTGGCGGAACAATCCAAACGCTATGCAGAAAGCGGCCTGCGTCATACGTCTGCCCCTGTGCATATCCGCTTTGCTTACGAAGCCACCAATATCATCACCCATTTTTGCGATTATAATGATGAAAAAGCCCGCTCTCGTGAGGTCTTTTCCTTTCACACACCGCAAAGGCTCAAAGCATGGCTTCTGGAATGGAACAAAGAAGAAAGCACCCTTCGTAATCGCTTAAAAGCCTTTCCCGCCTTTGATGACACAGGCTTTCGCCATTGCCAAACGCAGGCCATTGAAAATTTAGAAAAATCCTTCGGGCAAAATTACCCCCGCGCCCTTGTGCAAATGGCTACAGGTGCAGGCAAAACTTTCACCGCCATTACTTCTGTGTATCGCCTATTAAAATTCGCCAAGGCCAAGCGCATTCTCTTCTTAGTAGATACCAAAAACCTTGGTGAGCAAGCCGAGGAAGAATTTAGAAGCTATAAACCCAATGACGACGCACGCCTTTTCACCGAGCTCTATAATGTACACAGGCTCAATAGCCCGCATATTCCCGAAAGCTCCCATGTGTGCATAAGCACCATTCAGCGCATGTACTCCATTTTATGTAATGAAGAGCTAGATGAAAGCCTTGAGGAAACGTCCCTCAATGAAGTGCAGCTTACGCAAAAACAAAAAGAAGTGGTCTATAACAAAAAATACCCCATAGATTTCTTTGATTTTATCATCATAGATGAATGTCACCGCTCCATTTATAATGTGTGGCAACAAGTTCTGGACTATTTTGACGCTTTTTATATTGGTCTCACTGCCACCCCCGATAAACGCACCTTTGCCTTTTTTCAAGAAAATGTGGTCAGTGAATATCCACACGAGCAAGCTGTTATTGATGGGGTCAATGTGGGGCGCGAGGGTACCTACCTTATTGAAACCGCCATCAGCCAAAAAGGTGGCGTTATCCTTAAGCAACACATAGAAAAGCGCAATCGTCTTTCCCGCCAGCGGCGCTGGGAGCAAATGGACGAAGACCTAAGCTATACGCCTTCTCAGCTGGATAAAGATGTTATCAATCCCTCACAGATACGGCATATTATTCGTGCCTTTAGAGACGCCGTAAAAATCGAACTTTTTCCGCTGCGTCAAGAACTGCCCAAAACACTAATTTTTGCCAAAACTGACAGCCATGCCGATGATATTATAAAGATTGTGCGCGAAGAATTTGGCGAGGGCAATGAATTTTGTAAAAAAATCACCTACAATTGCCAAGACGACCCCAAAAGTTTACTGGCTTCTTTCCGTAATGGCTATTACCCGCGTATTGCCGTCACTGTAGATATGATTGCCACAGGCACAGACGTCAAAGCCATTGAATGCCTGCTCTTTATGCGTGATGTGCGCAGTAAAAACTATTATGAGCAAATGCTGGGGCGTGCCACACGCACCCTTGACCGTGAGTCACTGCAAAAGGTTTCCCCCTCTGCCACATCGGCAAAGCTGGGCTATATTTTAGTGGATGCCGTGGGCGTGAGCACATCGCAAAAATCCACCTCGCGCCAGCTGGAAAGAATGCCCACCGTATCCTTGAAAAATTTGCTCATGGATGTGGTCATGGGTAACCATGACGAAGATACGCTTACTTCCCTTTCTCGACGTCTCATTAAATTACATACAGAAATGAGCGAAAAAGAGAAAACACAATGTCATGACCTTGCTCAAGGGAAAAGCTTACCTTCCATAGCGCAAGACCTGCTCAACGCCTTTGATGAAGATGTCATACAACAAAAGGCCGTGGAGCTTTTCCCTGTGCCTACCTTGGAAACGGAAACGCCCTCGACAGTGCACACAGAAGAGCAGCTCAACGAAGCACAAATACAGCTCATAAAAGAAGCCGTGCATCCGCTCAACGCACCAGAACTGCGTAACTTTATTATAGATGCCCGTAAGAAGCATGACCAGATTATTGATACGGTGAATATGGATTCCATTGCCTTTGCAGGATGGGAAAGCGACCAAGCCACCCATGCCGAAAAAACCATACAATCTTTTCAAGAATTTATAGCGGCGCATAAAGACAGCCTCACGGCTTTACAAATTATCTATGCGCAAAGTTATAAAAACAGACCACTTTTATATAAAAATATTGAAGAGCTCCACACCGCCTTGCAAAAAGCAGGACTGTCTTCTGCTATGCTTTGGAAAGCTTATGAAATCATGCAGCCGCAAAAGGTCAAAAAGCGTGTGGAAGACAAGTTGGCAGATATAATTTCCCTTGTGCGCTTTGAGCTGGGGCAAGCCGCAGAGCTGGAGCCTTTTTCTGCTCGCGTTAGCCGTAACTTTAGAGACTGGACACTCAAGAAAAATGCAGGGCATTTACAATTTACCGAAGAACAAATGCACTGGCTACGCATGATTCGCGACCATATCGCCACTTCTGCCCACATAGACAGTGAAGACTTAGAATACACGCCCTTTGACGGCGCTGGCGGCCTTGGAAAGTTTTATGAGCTCTTTGGGGCTGAGTATGAAGTGGTGTTGCATGAAATGAATATGGCCTTGGTGGCTTAGGGAGGATGTATGGGGCTTATTGGTGACATTAAAGATATTGGGATTTTGATTCAAAAAGCTGGAAATATTGAGCTCTATGAAAAAGTTCTTAATATTCAAGCTATGGCAATAGATATGCAGGAAGAATTACGAGAAATTAAAGAAGAAAATGCAGAATTACGGAAAAATAAGGATTTAGAAGAACAAATTGAAAGGCATGATTACCCATATATTACATTAAAAAATTGTGATAAAAAAATTAAATATTGCGCTATCTGCTGGGGAAAAGAAAATAACCTTATACAAATGCGCTTTCTTGAAAGCCATAACGGTCACTGCTCATGCGCTAATTGTAAAAATCTATTTAACATTAAGTAATTATGAAAAAAACACTACTTGGCTCTATCCTTACCATGCAAAAAGGTAAAAAACCGAAAAATCAATCTTTTGAAAAAAAAGAGGGATTTTTACCTTATGTGGACATTAAGGCTTTTGAAAAAGGTATCATTGGTTCTTATGCTGATGGTGAAAAATGCTTACCTTGTGAAGAGGGTGAACTTGTTATTGTTTGCGATGGCTCTCGTTCTGGTTTAGTGGGCTACGCAAAAAAAGGATACTTAGGGTCAACGCTTGCTAAGGTAAAGGCAGAAGGGCTTAATAATAACTATTTAAAGCTTTTTCTTCAAAGCAAGTATCAACAACTAAATACTAACATGAAAGGAACAGGCACTCCTCACGTTAACCCCGCCTTATTGAAAAGTTTTGAAATATTACTCGTATCTCCAGAACAGCAAGACCGTATTGTCCAAAAAATCGAAGAACTCTTTGCTGACCTTGATAAAGGCATAGAAGAGCTTGAGCAAGCCAAAGCACGTTTAAAAGTGTACAGACAAGCAGTGTTGAAAGAAGCTTTTTTAGTTCAAGATACGTGGGAAAAACAAGAGTTTGGGAACTTATTAGCAAGCTTGCGTAATGGCTACTCTAAAAAACCTGCTGATGAAGGTAAATACAAAATCCTACGCATAAGCTCTGTACGAGCTATGAAGCTGAATCTATCAGATTTTCGTTATAACAAAGAACCGTTTTGTGAAACTGATTTAATCACAAATAACGACCTACTTTTTACCCGTTATAATGGTAGTGCTGATTTTGTTGGCGTTTGTGCTGGAGTTTTTAACTTAAATGATACCTACGCATATCCAGATAAAATTATAAAATGTACACCTAAAATTAACGATAAATACCATTCAAAATATTTGCAATATTATATGAATCACGGCGATGCACGCAAGTTTATTCAAAGTAAAATTAAAACTACATCTGGTCAAAAGGGTATTGCAGGGGGAGATATAAAAAGAACAATTATTTATATCCCGAACACTCTAGAAGAACAAACAAAAATCGTTCACAAAATTGAAGCTAAGCTTTCCGCTTGCGAAAAACAAGAAGAAATCATCAACGAATCAGTACAAAAAGCCGAAAATTTGCGTCAAAGCATACTCAAACAAGCTTTTGAGGGGAGATTGGTGTAGCTGTGGGATATGATGCGACTATATATTTTCCTAAAGGAACACTAAAAAAAGATATCTATGAACAATTATTTTTATTAGGTTATAAAAAACAAACAAGTATAAAATATAATGTCTATTTTTATAAATATAATATCAATGATTATAAACATAATGTAGGTGTTTTCGTACTAATTACGGAAAGTAGTGAAAAAGATATTTCATTTACTGCATGGGTAAGAACGCAAATAGATGCTAATAGATTCGATTTGCAATATCAGAATACAACAATAAAACATTTAAAAAAGCATTTTAACGCTTACTTTGTAAGCGATTATGGTAAAAATAGATATTTCCCATATGACTACAAAGAATCTATTTCTGAAATTGAGAACGGATGTTTTTTTGCATTAGAAAATTTTTATAACAAATTTAAAAATTTTGAATATTCAATATCAAAATATCCAGAAGATAGTGAATCAGAAATGGGTTTACAAAAATTTGGAATATTATCACCTTCTGTTTTTAACGCTAATGTGTACACTTCATTTTTATGTTCGATGTTTGAAAATTATTTCCGAGAAACATTTTTGGTATTGCTAATATTTTCTGAAAAAAAGGAAAAAATTTTTAAAGAAGGAAATAAATTATCAGCTTTTGATATGAAAGAAATTAGCTTAGGTAATGTTAGTATAGAGCAGGCTTTCACAAGTAATTTATCATTTCAAAATATAAAAAAAACATGTTTAAATTATAAACTACTAGATTCAAAATTTGATATTGAAGGATGCTTAAAAAAACCTTTTCGTAGACGAAAAGAAAACCTTTTTGATACAGCTCATAGAATTCTTGAGCATCGCCATAATATGGTTCATAAACTTAATTACAATATAGGGTATACCCATAAAAACCTAATCAGAGATGCTTATAGCATGAAAGAAATTATTACACGCACATACAAGCATATTTGCAAGCTCTATGATTGGCAAATAAGGTCTATTCTTTAGTAGAGGAAATAACTAATGGCAGAATCTAATATCTCCCAAAAAATCTGGAATATGGCAGGGGTGCTCATGGATGACGGTATTTCCAATGCCGATTATCTAGAGCAGCTCACCTATTTGATTTTCTTAAAAATGGCTGACGAGTATAGCAAGCCCCCGTATAATCGCGACCTTGGTATCCCTGTGGGCTTTGCTTGGGAAGACCTCGCAGACAAAAGCGGCTCCGCGCTGGCAGAGCAGTATAAGAATACGCTGGAAGCCCTTGCCAAACAAGGCGGAGCCCTGCAAGAAATCTATACTGACGCGCAAAACAAAATTTCCAAACCCGCCATATTGCATAAAGTCATTAAAATGATTGGCAGTGAAAACTGGACAAGCATGACCGAAGATGTGAAAGGCGAAATTTACGAGAGCCTACTTTCACGCATTGCCGAAGATACCAAGAGCGGCGCAGGGCAATATTTTACGCCGCGTGCGCTCATCAATGCCATTGTGACTTGCGTGCGCCCACAGCCTCAAAAGACCATCACCGACCCATGTTGTGGCTCTGGGGGCTTTTTGCTGTCTGCCAAAGACTTCATTGAAAACCACTACGACCTTGACCGCGAACAAAAAGCTTTCCTTAAAGAAAAAGCCTTCAGCGGCTATGAGCTGGTGCGTAATACCTATCGCTTATGCCTTATGAATTTGTTTTTACACAATATTGGCAGTCTCACAGGCATTGTACCCATTACGCGTAATGACTCCCTGCTCACGCACCCCAATGAGCACTTTGACTATGTGCTCACCAATCCGCCCTTTGGCAAAAAATCTTCCCTCACCTTTGAAAATGAGGACGGCGAACAGGAAAAAGAAGACCTTGTCTATAACCGCCAAGACTTCTGGGCTACCAGCTCCAACAAACAGCTAAACTTTGTGCAACATATCCGTAGCATCCTCAAAGTGGGCGGCACGGCGGCGGTGGTTCTGCCAGATAACGTACTCTTTGAGGGCGGCGCAGGCGAAACCATACGCAAAAAACTGCTACAAACATGCAACGTACATACGGTGCTTCGCCTACCCACAGGCATCTTCTACCGCCCAGGTGTTAAGGCCAACGTTATTTTCTTTGAAAATTGCCCCGCCAGCGCAGACCACCACACCAAAGACGTGTGGTTCTACGACTTGCGCACCAATATGCGCTTCACACTGAAGAAAAATCCACTACGCCTTGCTGACCTTGAAGACTTTATTGCTTGCTATAACCCAGAAAATATCAATAAACGCACAGAGACCTATAGCGATACCACCCCCGATGGCCGCTGGCGTAAATACAGCTATGACGATATTGTAAAGCGCGACAAAACTAGCCTTGATATCTTCTGGATTAAAGATAAATCCCTTGCTGACCTTGATAACCTTCCCCCACCAGAAGAACTGGCACAAGACATTATGGAAAACCTGCAAAACGCCCTTGAAAGCTTTGGCGAAGTTGTACGGAAGCTTGGGAAATAGGGCAACGTATGAGCACTATTCAAGAAAAAATCTTTTTACAACAGCATGCAGCAAGGGTGCAGGGGGCGTTAGATAGCAGTAAAGCTATGGTTGAGTTTTCCAAAATGCTTTTACGAGGAACTTTAATTCTTAACGGTGCTGCTGTAATACCTATAGTTTATTCCAAGGTAGAGTTGTTATATCCTTCTGCTATTATTTTCGGAATAGGTGCATTGTGTTCAGTGATTGCCTCAAGTCTTGCTTATATAACACAAGCATTTGTGTATAAGACATGGACACCAGACTTGTTTGACCTTCTACGGACAGAAAAAATTACAAATCCATTAGATGGAAAAGTATATACCCGGTTTTTTTGGGCTATGGAGACTAAAAAATATAGCATTGTTTCGTTAATATTTACGATACTTACTGCTTTATTTATTATACTTTCTTTCTTTGCATTTATGTACGGATTGTATCAAGCCTATGAACAAATAGGAAATTTAGAAGCTGTATGGCTTTAAATCGGAAGTATTATGCCCAAAAATATCTACATCCTAGCAGGCCCCAACGGTGCAGGCAAGACCACCTTTGCGAAAATCCTTTTACCGCAAATTTTACAGATAAAGGACTTTGTCAACGCTGACCTCATAGCCGCTGGGCTGTCGCCATTTGCGCCAGAAAAGGAAGCTGTGCAAGCGGGTAAGCTCATGCTCAAGCAGATTGACAAGCTAACCGAACAAGGGCAGTCTTTTTGCTTGGAGACAACACTGTCGGGGCGTGCCTATTTGTCCAAAATAGCAAAATGGCAAAACATAGGCTACACGGTGCATTTGTTCTTCTTGTCCTTGCCAGATGCAGAAATGGCCATAAACCGTGTGGCGGAGCGTGTAAGGCAAGGCGGGCATCATATCCCCGATGATGTGGTGAGGCGGCGTTATGTCGCTGGGCTGAAAAACTTTCATGAGCTGTATAAGAGTAAAGTAAACACTTGGGCTCTTTTTGATAATACTGGAGATAAGCCTCATCTTTTAGACGAAGGTGAGAATATATCAAAGGAAACGAGAGCTCTTTTTGATGCCGCCACCAAGGGGCTAGAGCTTGCTCGTCTTGAAGCGCGTAAAATTGCTATTCAAACCAATACCAATTTAATTGTATATGACCGCGAAAAAGGCATACAAAAAATCCCTGCTTCTGAATTGGTAAAAAGTAATTGAGAGCCTAAAAGCGGAATTATAACTCTTTAAACATCCCCATACTCTTACTTCTAACGGCCTCTTGTGGTGTTCGCTTCGGTAAATTGTACAGAGTCTAAGCGTGTAGCCTTATCAAAGAAATCTTCATCTAAAAGTGGTGCATCCGCATCACTTTGCGCATTGGCAGTAAGCTCAGCATCACACATAGAACAGACGCGAGCCCAGTCAGTCTGTGACTTTAGCTCACGCACTTCATCCAAAGAGAGT
>CAYJHS010000106.1:0-8569 GCA_964369815.1 uncultured Desulfovibrionaceae bacterium | reverse complement strand
AAGGGGGTGTGGGGGAAAACTTTTTTTCAAAAAAGTTTTCCCCCAGAAACTCTCCCACATACTTACAAACCATTTTTTTGTTTAGGAATACTGTGCACATGCCCATCATATAGCCCAGCTCGAAAAATGGGAATGCGTGAAAAGGTGGAGGGTGCGTAATTAATGACCGCTTTACACTCACCAAGCAAAAACATTTCCACCAAGGCATCAAAACCTTTTTGTGTATTATCTCCACCCTCTAGATAGCTATGCAAGGGTACGTTGACGCCTTGAAAGTTTTTTTTGCGTACAACACACTGAGGATACACTCGCTGGAGCATTTTTTCCACATGCTCATTGTCGGTACACAAAAATATTGCATCACCGTCACAATATATTTCTTGAAGTTTTTCTAACATTAAAGGAAGCGGACTTTGCAAATCGCTATGGCGAACATGTATGCCAAGAGGTTTTTGTGTAAAATTCTCCGCATAAAAAGCCTGTACGGCCTGCAAAATTTCTGCACGTGGCACCACAAATTCATTAAGCAACACCCGAGCAACATCGTGCACATGGGCAGAGGGAAATTGCGTAAATTTTTGAGCTAAAAGTGGAGCTAAGACTTCCAGCACACTGAGATTATACCCCCAATACACAAGAATGGGCGTATCAACATGTAAAGCCGCAGCGTTTGTAATATCATAGGCACTTTTACTTTGTGCTTCTAGGGTCATATGGCTTTCGGTGCTAAAAAGATATTCTACGGCAATAGCTTCGGACAGATGAGCTTGCCAAAAGGGAGGTTCTATTATGTTGCTACTCCCCTTTGCCATTCCCTGTGCAAACTCTGCCAAAACAGCGTCCACGCTGGCATGTTCAAGACCGTGAATATCAAACCATTTAGGAAAAACATTACTAAAGTCATTAGAATACATGCCGTCACGCCAGTCTACGCATAAAGGCCGTCCGCTAAGCAAACAAAAGGCAATGCCTCCAAGAAGCGCCAACAATCGGTTAGCGAGACCGCCTGAAGCGCGCACCACAAGATATTTTTTTACGCCGCACATGTTTTTTTTGCTCGCTCCGCTAAAAGATGAAGATAGACCACAAAATCCTTAACAGAGTCTTCACCACTTTGCAAACGGCAATGTATATAAGCATTTATATATTTTGCAAAAGTCATTTCCTGCCCATAGACAGGATATAGACGCTGTACAGAACCAAAGGCAAGGTTATATTTGGCGGCAATGTGCGGGTGAATAGGCTGAATAAATTCCTCTTGCTGTGCCATGTAGAGAGCGCGAACGCTTTGCGGCACACAGCCAAGCCCAAGATGCTGTAAGATTGCATCGGCCACATAAAGAGTCAGCCTTGGCGCAGGATGATTAACGGTATAAAATAATTGCTCTTCCTGCCAGAGTTCTTCTATAAAAGGTAAGGTTTTAATGCTTAGATTTTGCTCCTTGGCAAGCTCTTTAGCGTGCGATTCTTGGCGTAAGCCCTCTAAGTCATAAGTGGAAAGTAAAGCGCCACGGGTGTAAATATGCAATATTTCCTGCGCAGAAAGCCCACGTGAGCACAAATCTTCTAGCAAAACATCCCCATAGGCCATAAAAGTTGCATTGGTCCATAGCGGCCAATATCCATTAAAAAACATGTTGGGAATCTGTAAAAAGTGTGCATGCTGCGAAAGTTTTTGTATGAGATTATGTGAGCTTAAATCCCCCCATTTGCCCCCCAGTTCTTGATATAAAAACAGGCTACATTTTTGTAACAGTGCTTCGTCTATGGATTCATGCAGATAATTTGTATATTTATGTACGACAAATTTCTGCGCAAAAGCAGGCGTTGCCGACAATAAAAATTGAAGGTTATCACCTTGGCAATTAGCGTGAATGATACATATTTCTTGTGGCATAGGCACTCTCTTAGGGAATTTTTTTCCGTCTGCATGTTCTTTATATAATGATAGAGCATATTTTGTGCCAGATTTGCAAGACTGGTACCGCATTGCCCATCTCGTCGCTTGACAATCACCCTTTTGCAAAATATCCTTAGAGGAGAGGTTTTGCCTATGCCCTACAAAATTCGCATAACATACACATTTTTAAGTATTTTCATTGGATCATTCTTGGCTTTGCCCACACTTAGCTTGGCCACACTTTCGTCAAACAATCCGCAACAAGCTGCCACACTGTCAGGAACAAAAATTCTTAAAAATAAAGCCGGAATATTATTTGGTAATGAAGTTTCTAGAGACCCATCTCTTGCTTTAAGAAGATACCAATACCTGTATGAGAGAGGTGACTTTAATGCTGCCCTCAATCTTGGCCTTCTCTATTTAAATGGTAAAGGCATACGCAAAAACATCGCCAAAGGGGTGGCATATTTTATTATTGCCGCTAAAGCCAATGTAGTAGAAGCACATGACATTCTCGGCACATTATACTTTACAGGAAAATTTGTTGAAAAGGATAACAATAAGGCTTTTTACCATTTTCAAAAAGCGGCTGACCTAAATAATGCGCATAGCCAGTATATGCTGTATACCATGTACAGCGCAGGAGTTGGCACTGAGCAAGATTCTGCCAAGGCTGAGCACTATCTTATCAAAGCTGCCGACCAAGGCCTTGTGGATGCACAATTTTATTTGGGTCGCTGGTATGACCATGGTCTTTGTTGTGATCCTGACTATAAAAAAGTCTTTTACTACTATGACCTTGCGGCCTAGCAAGGAGACCCCACTGCGCAGCACAATCTTGGCCTTTACTATTACTATGGCAAAAAAATTAAGAGAGATTACCGCAAGGCTATGTACTATTTTGTTGAATCTGCCAAGCACTATAAAATGGCGCATTTTAACATTGCTGTTATGTACAGGAACGGCCTTGGCGTAAGAAGGGATAGAGCTAAAGCTTTTGAACACTATCTCTTGGCGGAAAAAGAAGGCATGGGCAATGCTTCCTATATGGTGGGACTTTTTTATGAGCAAGGCCTTCTTGGAGAAAAAAACCTCAAAAAAGCCTTAGCATACTACTCAAAAGCCGTCGAGCGCGGCTTTGACGCCCACAACCAATTAGGTGTTATGTATCATAACGGACAAGGTACCAAAAAAGATTATACAAAAGCCATGTACCACTACTACGAAGGAATGAAACGTGGTTCGACAGCGGCGCTGTACAACTTGGGTATCATCTATCAATTTGGGCAAGGAGTTAACAAAAATTACATCAAAGCTGTGGATTTTTACGAAAAGGCCGCCAAACATAACTACCCTTCTGCGGCTTTTGCTTTGGGAAATTTATACAGAACGGGCGAAGGTGTTTTACAAAACTCCCATCGCTCCATACAATATTATCTGCATGCAGCCAGATTTAAGAATGTCAATGCACTCTTAAATCTTGGCTATATCTATGCAGACCCCACAAGCACCCACTGGGATATTAATACGGCCATCAAATATTTTAAAAGAGCCGCGGCGGAAAAAAGTCCAAAAGCCGCCCTAAAACTTGCAAAGATTTATGAGTCCGGACTCCATGTTCCCAAAGACAATGCCAGCGCTATCTTTTATTATAACAAAGCCATAGAGTATGGCAGCGTTGACGCTCATGTATGCATTGCTAACAAGTACGCCACCGGCGATGGGCTAGAAAAAAGCTATGCAAAAGCCTTGGAGCACTACCTGATTGGTACCAAAAGCTTTTACGCCGACGCATTTTACTATGTGGGTCAAATATATAAATACGGCTTTGGACAACAAAAAGATTTCATCACAGCATTAGCGTATCACTATCTTGCCACTTCTCTTGACGAAGAAACACCAGAATTTGCAAAAGCCAAGGACGCCCTCTTAAAAGAACTCTCGGAGGAAGAAATAGACAAGGCTTTAGATCTTGCTTTGGAGATTCTTAAAAATCTCAAAGAAGAACAGAAGAAAGCCGCTGCTGAAAAAAACGCTTAGAACGCACAAAAAAGCCGGAAAAGTTTTATAACTCTTCCGGCTTTTTTATAACAAATGTTACTATAACTAAATATTACTTACCAAATGCTTTGGGATAGGAAAATCCCGACACGCCGAAGCCGCCCGTTCTTGGCACAGAGTTTACGGCAGTTGGAGCAGATGGGGGTGTTTGTTGTGTAGGTGCAGGAGCAGGTTCTACTGTGCTTTGCGCTACAGATTTTTGCACACATTCACCAGCGTTTTGTTCTTCGGTATTTCCTTGGGCAAAAGGAATAGCCGCTGCTTTTTGCAAGGGTGCTGTTGGAGCTTCTTGTGGCTTAGCAACGGGTGCAGGAGCAACGGCAGGCTGTGGACTTGGCACGCTTGCCGCTGTGGGTGCAGGAGCTGCAACGGGTGCAGTCCTTTGCATGGCACCGTAAGCATTGCGCGCTTGCATTTTGCCAAGGCTTGTGGGCGCAGTGTTTACAGTGGGCGTTTGAATAGCCGCACGTTGCATGACGGTGGCATCTACATTAAGCTTGGCAGAAATTTGTGCAGAGGCTTTTCTGGCTTCTGGCGTTTCAATAATTTCTGCATAGGCCGAGCGCAAACCGGATAAAATGCTAGCTACGTTGTCAAGCTGCTCTACGTTCATTTTGAGGTTAGCTTGCAGTAATCTTGTGGTACAAAGAAAATAGAGGTTATTCAAATTTTCTGCCAAAGAGCCGCCTTTTTCAAGGTTCAGTGTATTGGTCAGTTCATTTATGATATCAATTACCTTTGAAATAAGAATACCCTTGGCGGCATAGTCATTGACGAGCATTTTTTCTCGTGCTTGTTGTAAAAACTTTAATGCGCCATCATAGAGCAAAAGCAAAAGTTGCCCTTGATCTGTGGTATTTACCTTTGTCTGAAAATAGGCCTGTGCTGCCTTGTTCATGTTGCCCTCTATCGTTAAAAATTTTGTTTAATTATATTGTTGTATACTCAATATTATCGGCATTCATACCGAAAACTTGAGACCTTATTCAAAAAAAAGTCTAGACAAATATCACTCCATAAGCACTATGAACTTAGTTGCGCTAATTGTTGATTGAGCACTGTCATCTGCCCATCGTATGCCCCAAGCAAGGTATCAAGACGTGCAAACTTCAGCTTTTGGGTATTTTCCCAACGTTCTAGGCGTTCCATCTCTTCAGTAATTTGATCATCAAGACTAGCAATAAGCTCGCTATAGCTTTCCTTGGCAATCATTAAGCCGCCATTGTCCTCACTTAAACCAGGATCACTTTCCAAGGGCTTTACATAGGTCAACTCTGCAGCAAAAAAGTCTATCATCTGATTGACCTTACCCTGCTGAATGGACACAGTGCCGTCATAAACGCCGTCATTTAAGTTATCGATTACAATGGTCATACCGCCGGCGTCACCCGCATCTGCTCCCACCGAGTATGTATTGGGAGACAAGTCACTAGCAGAAGCTTTTACGCCATTAATGTATACATCACCAATAACGCCGCCGCTGATGCTATAGGACACATCATAGGTTCCAGGTTCCGTCATGCCATCAATATGATTGGAGTAGCGGAAGTTTGACGAAGATGAGGTTCCTTCGCCGGCACTGGAGAAAAAGGCTATAACATCATCAAGATGGTTAGCAATGGCATCGTCAAAAAGCTCTTGGTCCATAGCACGGATTTCTTCGGTAGAGCCTTCAGGTGCTATGACAAAAAGCCCAAAGTCCGGAGAATCCACATCTGCCGAAACCTTAATACCCATTTGTGCCAAGTTGGCAATAAAGTCACCGGAGAAAAAATCATCGGCAGTCATAGGCTGAAAACCGGGAGGATTACTACCTGCTACGGACTTGAGACTGCTATTAAAAAGATTAACGCTGTAGTTACCTGTGAGGGCAGCAGCCGTTACTTCTGTACCCGTTGCATCATAGGTGCTAGAAGGTTCTGAGCTAACGGCGGTTAAATCCTGCACTTTTTTAAGCACAGAGTTAATGGCGTCTAAGGTTAATTGAATATTGGCCTTCACAGAGTCCGTGTCAGACGCCACGGTAAACTGCGCTGTACCAACATCACGCAAGGTCATAGTGACCCCTTGAATAACGTCCGTTACTTCATTGGTGCTAGATGTGATATCTTGCGGCCAGTTGTCTATCTTAAAAATAGCATCTTGCGCCGCTTGCACGTGCCATGCATCAGAACCTGACAAAGAACCTGTAAAGGATACTGAACCGGGAATGCCTTGTACTTCTGAAACTCCCTCAAAGGTAATTTTACCATCGGCATCTTGACTATAAAGAATACCGGTGCCTGCCAAAGCTTCGGCAATACTTTGTCCACTGTTGACAATAACATCTTGGGAGGTACCATCTTCACGCACAAAGGTCCATGTCATAGTAGCCGGCACTACTCCTTCTTGTACCGCAGTATTGGTGCCAATATCCTTAGTATAGTCTGGCCAAGTTGTGGTGGTAGCAGGAGGAGTGAGACGTGCGCTGTCCGTAGCCAGCAAGCTATCCACATTGGTTATACCCATGATGGAAAAATAGGTTCTGCCGTCTCTTTGTACGGGATCTGTCACCGTAAAACCGTCAGCATCCAACTGGTCTAAAATATCTTGCTGCGTATGGCCTGCTGCCAAGGTAAAGGAGTAGGCAGCGCCTGTTTCTGTAGTAAAGTTATACGTAGTTTCGGCAGCAATACTCTGCGTTAAGTCGCCGGACAGAGACATCATGGTGCTTTGTGTCACCAGCGAGGAACTGGCATTGGCACCCGTAAGAGCGTCAATATTTTGAAGCCCGCTCACCACCACTACCGTGTCGTTGGGGTCAAGGGTGCTTACGGAGGCAGAAGAGCCATAACCCTTGGCCTCAAGAGCGTCCAACATATCCTGCATGGTGTGCTCACCCTCTACGGTGATACTAACATTTACCCCACTTTCATTCACAAAGTTATAGCTTTGTGTAGTTGCGGAAATAACGTCACCAAAGGAACTTGTATCCACCGTAAAGCTTTTTACAGGCTCCGGCGGTGCAACGGAAGCATCTAAAGCCGTCAAAGCACTTAAATCGGTAATCCCCTTAATGGTACCTGACGTTGTGCCGTTAGATGTAGTGGCAGAAGTGGTATACCCAAGTCTATTTAGTTCTGCTAAAATATCTCTTTGGGTATGCGCCTTATCCATAGAAACGATAACATCTTCATTTCTGGAGTTAGTAAAAGTATAGGTCGCAGGCGCACCATAGGTAGTATCGGTCAAATTGCCCGTCATGGTAAAACTGGTGGTAGGCGACACACTAGCACTGCTTGTGGACTCTGGAGAGCCGTCTGCAGGAATGGTTGTGGTTTGAATTTCCTGCAGATTACGAACGGTCATTACGCCGGTGTTTTCGTCATAAGTGGCAATTTCATCGGTGTTTCCGGTTTCTGCTTGATAGGCAAGGTTAATTTGCCTGTAAATTTCATCTTGGCTAGCATTGCCGGCTATGTCAGCAGTGGAAAAGGTCGTACCAGCAGCATCGTTTAAAGTAATAGTATATCTATAGGCATTTACCGTTTCGCCAGCATTGAGTGCTTCGTTAATATCTACGCTGGAAGAGGACGTCCACGACGCTCCGGCACCACTTAAACCCGAAAGGCCAGAGGTATGAATTTGTAAGGTAGCATCTTCACCAGAGTCGTCACCGGAAACCTGAAAAGAATACCCATCACCGGTTTTCACCATACTCATAGTGACACCGGGATTGGAACGGTCACTATTGACCATGTTAACAAAAATTTCTAGCGTTGTGCCCGGCTCCACAGAGAGAGTGCGCGTTTCGCCCTTATACGAGTAAGAAAAATCCTGCGCCGTCGACGTAGTATTGATGACGGTTGTTTTTTCCGCATAAGAATTTTTATTGGCCCAGATGGCATTACTAGCCAGCTGTTTTACTTCAATTTTATGGGTACCATCCACGGCCTCAGCGTCTGCTTTAACCCCAAGCATGGCTTCATTACTACTGGAAGCAATTTTTGTTAGAAACTTTGAGGGACTATTTAAAAGCTCCAAAGACTCCTTAGCCTCATTGACCACGTCAATAAGCTCTGAAAAGGCATCATAGGTTTCAGTAGCTTCCGTTCGAGTATCTTCAAGAGAGTACAAGCGAAAAGACTCAACTTCCTTAAGTTGCTCAATCATAGCTGCAAAGTCAGTACCACTGCCGATGCCCGAAAATGAAATGCCGCCTGATATGGTATTTGACATACTACTACCCTCGTCAATGTGGAAATTTTTACCCACTTTATATAAGAAAAACGTGACAATTTGCTTTTTGTCAGCTTCTCGTAAACTTCTCGTAAATTTAATGCAAAAAACGTGCACAAGGCATTCAGTAAAAAACTCTAGCCTATCATTTGTGCTTATCGGTCAATGGAAATAGAGCTTAAGGGAAGTAGTAAAAATCCCAATGTTTCAATGTTTTTTCTGGGGGAAACTTTTGTAAACAAAAGTTTCCCCCAGACCCCCTTCAAAAAACTTTCAATGCTATAACATACCATTGTTTTAAAATATATTTTGCCGCAACAACACTCAGAAGGGGGTAGCCGAAAATTACAAGTAGGCGCAGCTTTGCTGTGCCGTTAAGCGAGTAATTTT
>CAYJHS010000105.1:0-8618 GCA_964369815.1 uncultured Desulfovibrionaceae bacterium | reverse complement strand
GTCACTTCAGCTAAACGTCCGGCTTTATTTTCTAAAAAAATCGAAATTTGTTCTGCTACCATAATATTCTCCTCAACAGCCCATATATAGGTATATAAAATATTTGTATTATCTAAGAATTTTTACTTTTTTCATCCGCCGCATGTTTTTCCTTCGTGGGTGTAATATCCACCTCATCGGGTTCAATAGAAGCACGTTTGAAGTTACGGATCGCCTTACCAAGGCCATTACCTATTTCAGGCAGTTTATTCCATCCAAAGAAAAGTGCTACCACCACAAGTATTAACAAAATTTCTTGCATTCCTAAACCAAACATACAGCCTCCAAAAATGTTGACAAGTTCCTTGTATATTCATACGCAAGGCTTAGAATAAGGTCAAGTATAAAGACTGATTCGACTCCTGAAAAGACATGATATTCTAATTTCACCACTGTATGAAGTTTGGTAATTTTTTTCCGCTATGCAGCACCTACGCTTGGCGCCGTAGCTGCAAATCGCGCATAAAACATGCCCAAGTCCTTATAAGCCCATGGTTAATATCAGATTTTATAGCTTAAATTTGAAATTACACTGCCGTGCCTAAAAAGAGAGCCCCTGTACAATGAGTTGCGCAAAGGCCTCAAAAAATCCGCACCACAAAAGCATATTACAAAACTAAAAATGAGAAAATTCTTATAAATTGTGCCTTACAAACATTGCACACTTTGCAATCTCTGTATATACTCCTCAAACACTAGAAAGCACAAAGCCAACACATGCGCCCTACACATATACTCGTGAATCAAAGGCCTTTGGAAAGGATTTTTTAATGACGCTAGCAAACCCTGTACTTTATTTACCATTATTCCATCAAGAGTTAGGCATGCCCTGCTCTTTTGGGCAAAAAGCTCAATACATCTGGACAGGGCTTAGTCGCCAAGAAACTGCTAATGCTCCCCAAGCGTCTACACAAGCCCTTTGGAGACCCACCAATTATCCCTTTGGTGAAAAAGAAGCCGAAGCTTGCTTGCATGATATAAAATCTATGGGCGAAGCAGCCCTATCCGGTGTTCCCTTACAAGCGGTCATGAGTATGCAAAGCCCCCATGAGCAATTTCAAAGACTTGAAGAACAAAGCGCTCTTGAAAATTTGATTGCCACAGGGCAGCAAGCCCCCTCCTCCTCTCAGGTAGAAAATATCTATATTTTGCGCACAGCCCAAAAGTTCCTTCTTTGGACATGGCTTATGGAAGAATACATCCTTGATTTGCAAGATCTTACGCAAAAATATGCTGCCAATAGCAGTCATATTTTAGAAGCACTTGGCGTGGAGCATGACGACGCTTTGGCCGGCCTTGGGCATATTCAAAGGTCTCTTGCTGACTCATACTTTGTCTTACCTCCATGGCGACTTGTGCTAGAAAATATGGCGCCCTTCCTACCGGAAAAATGTACTGCCATTATCAATAATAAGGATATGATTGATGCCCTTTTACAATTACCCAATACCAGCCTCGTAAGCGCACAGCTTCATAGCGACCTTGGCTTAAAAGAAGGGTGTAATGCCAGTCAATGCACTGTGACTATTAAAGATATTTTACAAAAAAACGAAACACAGCAAGAGCATGCTCCTTGGCTTCATAAAGAATTACATTGTATACTCTTGCACAATGAGGATAATTAATGCTTTCCTTTGCTCCCTTGCCACAAAAAATCGCCGGCGTTATCTTTGATTGCGATGGCGTGATTGTTGACTCCAGAAAACCCAACGCTGCCTACTACAATAAAGTTCTTGAAGCTTTTGGCCTTGCCCCGCTCACCAAAGAGCAAGAAGCCTTCACCTTTATGTCCACAGTAGAAGCAGCTTTTAAGTTTATCATTCCTGAGCATCTACAGCCACAACTTTTAGATGTCATTAAAAAAAATGTCAGCTATGAACGAGACATTATGCCCTTGGTAGAATTGCAAAAGGGCTTTTATGACTTTGTCATGTGGCTTAAAAACAATAATGTACGCCGTGCCGTACATACAAATCGTGCCGAAGGCATGCAGCTTGTGGTAAATAAATTCAATTTTTTAGAAGAATTTTCCCCCATCATGACTGCGGCACAGGTCAAAGGCAAACCAGACCCCGAAGGTGTTTTTGCTATTCTTTCTGCATGGAATGTTCCCGCACAGGAAGTTCTCTTTGTGGGGGATAGCTCCAGCGACCAAATGGCTGCTCACGCAGCAGGGGTGCCCTTTGTGGCCTATGACAACAGCAATCTTGAAAGCACTATTAATGTAAATAGTTATGAAGAATTGCAAAATGTTATTGCAAAACTTGTATGAACAAAATAAACTAAGAAAAAGAGGTACGCATGATTGTTTTATCAAATATTTTAAGCGGTACAGCCCTTGTTTTGGGCGGTCTTTTGAAAGTCTATTTTTGGATTGTACTTATTTCGGCTATCCTGTCATGGGTACGCCCTGACCCATACAATCCCATAGTACGCACCTTGCGTATGCTTACAGAACCTGTATACTATCGTATACGAAAACTGTTGCCTTTTACCTACACAAGTGGCATAGATTTCTCTCCCATTATTGTGTTGATTTGCATTGAGCTTATGGAGAGAATTGTTATTAAGAGCCTTGTGGAATATGCCATCACCTTGGCGTAAGCATTTTTTACAAAGCTTTGTAAAATAAGAAAAATCACCCTTGGGTGTTTTTAATAAAATACATTAAAAATGTACAACGTTTAACTAAGGAGAGTTCAGATGGAACAACGCGAAAAAGAATTATTGGAACAATACGCAGGCCAAGATCCCGAATTGCAAGATGCGTGGGATGACCATGTGCTATACTCTAAGCAAGTGACCAAACTTGAAGGTAAACCCTTTCGCTCACCCACTGAAGAACAAACATTAAAGCAATTAAAAAAGCAAAAACTCGAAGGCAAAACACGCCTGTTCAATTTGCTGGATAAATATAATAAGTAGGAGAAGACTCACATGAAAATGACTGGTGCACAGATACTGCTCGAAACTTTCAAACGTGAAGGAGTTGACACTTTCTTTGGATATCCTGGCGGATGTGTCATTGACGTGTACGACGAAATCACACGTCACCCCGACCTACGTCACATTCTTGTTCGCCACGAGCAGGCAGCTGTGCACGCAGCCGACGGTTATGCAAGAGCCTCTGGAAAAGTTGGGACATGCTTAGTAACTTCTGGCCCAGGGGCTACCAATACGGTGACTGGCATAGCCACCGCCTATTGTGACTCCATTCCCATGGTTATTGTCACCGGACAAGTACCAACCCCTCTCATCGGCAATGATGCATTCCAAGAAGTTGACATTGTTGGCATCACTCGTCCATGCACCAAGCATAACTACCTTGTAAAAGACATCAAACAACTCACCAAAGTCTTGCGCCAAGCTTTTTACTTGGCTCGTAGCGGCCGCCCAGGGCCTGTGCTTGTGGATTTACCCAAGGACATCATGCAACAAAGTACGGAATTTGTCTGGCCTGAAACTACGCATATGCGCAGTTACAACCCCACCTACAGACCAAACCTAAACCAATTGCGTAAGTCTGTAGACATGCTCATCAGTGCCCAAAAACCCTTGGTACTTGTAGGCGGTGGGGTCATTAACTCTGACGCATCCGAAGCCGTACACGCCTTGGCTGAAGAGCTGCACCTGCCTGTTAGCTCTACTCTTATGGGACTTGGCGGTTTTCCATCCGACAATTCTTTATGGTGTGGCATGGTGGGTATGCACGGTTGCTACGCCGCCAATATGGCAGTAAATCATTGTGATGTGATTATGGCTGTGGGCGCCCGCTTTGACGACAGAGTCACTGGGCGTATTTCTGCCTTTGCCCCCAATGCCCGCATTATCCATATTGACATTGACCCCACCTCCATCCGCAAAAACGTCAAAGTGGACGTGCCTGTGGTGGGAGATTGCCGCATGGCACTGGAAGGCATGTTGGAAATTGTACGCGCTCGTGAAGGTGAAAAAACCTACATCGAAAGCCACAAAACATGGATTGCACAGCTGCAAGCTTGGCAAGCGCAGCGTCCTTTAGCCTATACACAAAGCGAAGGCATTAAACCCCAAATGGTTATTGAAACCCTCGCTCGCCTTACTCAAGATAAAGATGCAATCGTTGCGACAGATGTTGGACAGCACCAAATGTGGACAGCGCAATTTTATAACTTCAACAAGCCTCGTACTTTGCTCACCTCTGGCGGCCTTGGCACCATGGGCTACGGTTTCCCCGCTGCCATTGGTGCACAATTTGCCTATCCTGATGCCCTCGTCATCAACGTAGCAGGCGACGGTTCCAATCCAATGAAAATTCAAGAGCTGGCCACCGCCGTAGAAAACAAATTGCCCGTGAAAATTCTTATTTTGAACAATGCCAACCTTGGCATGGTACGCCAGTGGCAAGAGCTTTTTTATCAAAAAAATTACAGCTATACCAACATGCAGGCACAGCCAGATTTTGTGAAACTTGCTGAGGCCTATGGCGCCGAAGGCTATCGCATAACTGACCCTGCAGAGCTTGAAAGCACACTGGCTACTGCCCTCAACTCACCAAATACCGCCATCATTGATGTTATGGTTGAACGTGAAGAAAATGTTTCACCCATTGTCCCAGCAGGTGCTGCTTTGGACGAAATGTTGCTTGTATAGGAGAGCCAAAAATGCAACATATTCTTTCAGTTTTAGTTGAAGATGAACCAGGTGTTTTGTCACGGGTAGCAGGGCTTTTTAGCGGACGTGGCTTTAATATTGAGTCCTTAAATGTGGCACCAACCTTAGAGCAAGGCGTGTCCCATATGACCATCACCACCTCCGGTGACGAACAAATTATTGAGCAAATAATAAAGCAATTGCGTAAACTTATCACTGTTATCAAGGTAGTAGACTTTAGCGAATTGCGCTCGGTAGAACGTGAAATGCTGCTCCTTAAAGTGCATGCAGAAGGTGCTAACAGGGGTGAAATTTTACGCACAGTGGAAATTTTCCGCTGCCGTGTCATGGACGTAGGTCACACAGAAATGACCATCGAAGCCACCGGCAATAAAGAAAAGCTTGACGCCATCATTGGCTTACTGCAACGCTTTGGCATTAAAGAAGTGGCACGTACTGGCACTACCGCCATGCGTCGCTCCTAAAAAGCGAGCTGTCGCTAATTATTCACTACCCTATGAGGGTATTGCAAAAATGCTGGTGTTAATTTCATCGACACCAATTGCATTTTGCAATACCCTCATAGGTAGCTTACTTTGGTTTACAATGAATAAACCTTATGGTATGCAAAGTTAAGTTTTTCGCTGGTCTAGTAAAAAATACAATTGGCATCGATGTAATTGATGCCAGTATTTTTTACTAGACCAGCGAAAAACGCTACCAAGCACCTATTATGGATGCTGAGTTAAGGCAATAGCCACATTTAAAAATAAAAACTGGTATTTTACCAATTTTATATCGGTATAAACATTGTTTACTAACCCTTTAGCTTGTAATCTGAGGATTTTCCATGAAAGTGTATTATGAAAAGGATGCTGACATTTCCCTTTTAAAAGACAAAACCGTCGCCATCATCGGTTATGGTAGCCAAGGCCATGCCCATGCCCAAAACTTGCGTGACTCCGGCGTCAACGTTATTGTAGGTCAACGCCCCGGCGGTGCCAACTATGACCTTGCCAAAGAGCATGGTTTTGAACCTATGTCCGCTTCTGAAGCTGCACAAAAAGCTGACTTCATTATGATTTTATTGCCCGACCAAGTGCAAGCTCAAGTGTACGAAAACGACATTAAACCTCACTTAAACTCCAGCAAATGCTTGCTTTTTGCTCACGGCTTTAACATCCACTTCGGTCAAATTGAGCCCCCCAAAGATGTGGACGTTTTCCTCGTTGCTCCTAAAGGCCCTGGACACCTAGTACGTCGTACCTTCACCGAAGGCGGCGGCGTTCCTTGCCTCGTAGCCATTCATCAAGATGCTAGTGGAAAATCCTTAGAAAAAGCCCTTGCCTACGCTGCCGGCGTTGGTGGAGCACGCTCCGGTGTTATCGAAACCACTTTCCGTGAAGAAACCGAAACCGACCTTTTCGGCGAACAAGCTGTGCTGTGCGGCGGTCTCTCTGCCCTTATCAAGTGCGGCTACGAAACCCTCGTAGAAGCCGGCTACCAACCAGAAATGGCCTACTTTGAATGCTTGCACGAAGTAAAGCTCATCGTTGACCTTATCTATGAAGGCGGCCTTGCTCGCATGCGCTATTCCGTTTCTGACACCGCCGAATATGGCGACTACGTAACCGGACCTCGTATCATCACTGAAGAAACCAAGAAAGAAATGAAACGCGTCCTCACCGATATTCAAAGCGGTCGCTTTGCCCGTGACTTCATCCTCGAAGCACGTGCCGGCTACCCCATGTTCAAAACTACTCGCCGCCTCGAATCCGAACACGGCGTAGAAGAAGTAGGCGGTCGCCTGCGTGAAATGATGCCTTGGTTAAAAAAGAAAGCTTAATTTTAATGTAAAGTTTTAGTTTTTTGCAGGGGGGAGGGGAACTTTTGCTAGCGCCAAAAAGATTCCCCTCCCCCCAAAAAATAAAAATCTATTCTTCTTCTATTTCACCAAGATACAGCAGCACTTCATAATGCACGCTGTCCAAGATAGCAGAAATCTTATCTACGCACTCATCACCCACGCTGCACCCGAGTAAATTTGACAAAAAGGCCGCACGGCGTGCATTTAAAAGTGCTTTATATCCATCTTCATCGCTGCTATAAGGAATGGCTGCAATGCTTGCCGCAAAGTCTTCCAGCATAGCTTTATCTACGCCCTTCATAGGCAGGGCTTCCCCATCAATATAGACCACGTCATCTTCAAGGCGTAACACAACAGGTTTATCACGCATATAGGCAATACACACTTCCATATTTTTTCCTTTATTTTTGAGGTTTTTCCCATAAAGAGCACAAGTATTTAGCCAAGTCTTGCTTTGTGCTGTCATTATTTTCTTGCAAAGAGATTATAAGCGCTTGTGCTGCTCGTTGTAAATCTTCCACAGTTCCATTATTATTTATTACCGTGTGGCAGGCTGCCATTTTTTTCTCTTCGGGCCACTGCCAAGAATCTATGCTTTGGCACTGCTCAACGCTCCACTGCCGACGCTCTTGCAAGCGGGCATAACGTGTTTCTTGTGTGCACGATACACCAATAATATGTGCTTCTTCACGCTGTTGCCAGCCATTTTCTAAATAGAGTGGAATTTCTGCTATGGCATGGGCATGTTTTTGTTCCTGACATTTTTCCCAAAAGCTTGCACAATCATCCCGCACCAAAGCGTGAATAACCCCTTCTATTTCATGGCGCAAGGCCACATCATCTTGCATGGCTAGACGCAGTGTTTGCCTTTGTAGCGGCGCATTTTTATGCTCCATAAAGCGGGATCCAAAGCGCTCGTGAAAATATGCATGCCCAGCACCACCTATGCTATAGAGCTTACTAACCGCAACATCAGCGCTCCATGTGGGTACACCTAGGCTGTCAAAAATCTGCAATAAGGCAGATTTACCACAACCAGCTAAACCGGTAATAATAACCTTCTGGAGACTATAAGAAAGGGCAAGGGCGCAGTCAAGCATGTCTGACGGCGGCGCAAGATAGAACTCGCAGGCTTCATGCGTTATGGGGTGGGTAAAACTTAAATGCCACGCATGCAGCATCTGTCGCAAGCAGCAATTTTCTGCCGACTTACCGTACAAGGCATCGCCCCACAAAGGGAAACCAAGATGTGCCATATGCACTCGAATTTGATGCGTACGCCCTGTGAAAATTGTCACCTTCACTAGGGAAAAACGCCCCGAAGGAGACGCATATAATCTTTGCCACGCTGAATGCGCTACTCTACCGCCTTTATTTTCTGGTACAATAGCCATCTTCACCTTGGCTGTAGGATGACGCCCAATGGGCTCGCAAATTTCTCCATTTTCAGAAATGACACCCTGTACAAGGGCTAAATATTCCTTATGCACCTGCCGCTCAGCAAAGCTTTCAGCAAGGTGCAAGCGGGCGACCTCCGTCAACGCAACAACCATCAATCCACTGGTATCTTTATCTAAACGATGTACAATGCCGGGGCGCAACCCCTCTTGTAGCAGCAAGACCGGATAGTGCGTCGCCAATCTTTGGATAAGGGTATTTTCTGTGCACGAAGGACAAGGATGCACAGTCAAGTCTGAAGATTTATTACAAATGAGCAAATGTGCATCTTCCCAGAGCACCTCTACCTCTCCCTCTTCGGGCACAAGATGAATTTCTGGAGGGGCGACAGTCAATTCCACCATTTGCCCATTTTTCACCTTTGTACTGGCAGAGCGCACCAAAAAACCATCCACACGACATTGTTCATTTTGGATGGCTTTTTTAATTTTTTCTCGAGAAATATCGGCAATCTGTGCGCCCAAAAAGGCATCAAGGCGCATTTCGACACGCCCTGAATCTTCTAAATTTACTGTGAAAGTATGAAGTTGCATAATAATTTAATTAACCCTCATGTGCCGAGATTTTTTATCAAAGCCTAGAGTGTTATCACAATTGTTTTTTTTGAGGGGTGGGGGCTGGG
>CAYJHS010000104.1:6847-8650 GCA_964369815.1 uncultured Desulfovibrionaceae bacterium | reverse complement strand
TTGCCGATAATACAAAGCAAAAAGCAAGTGAAGGGGCTGAAATTACCAAAAAATGCCAAGCTGCTATGACCCAAGTTAAAGATGATTCTTTAAGTTTGCGCGAAAATATGAATGAACTTGCAGGGCACGCCAATTCTATCGGAACAGTTATGGGGGTTATTTCCGATATTGCTGACCAAACCAATTTGCTTGCACTCAATGCGGCTATTGAAGCTGCACGTGCAGGAGAAGCTGGACGAGGTTTTGCTGTGGTTGCTGATGAAGTTCGTAAGTTAGCTGAAAAAACAATGACTTCAACTGCTGAAGTTGGCAACGCTATTAAGTCTATTCAGGATAGCACAGAAATAAATGTAAAGCAAGTGGATATAGCTGTAAGTCATATCGAAGAGGCAACCGAACTTGCTGTTGCCAGTGGTGAAGCATTGAACGGTATTGTCTCAATGGCGGAAGAAAGCGCAGACGGTATTCGTGCTATTGCCACAGCAAGTGAGGAACAATCCGCCACATCAGATGAAATAGCTCAATCTATAACTCAGGTTAATATTATTGCCGATGAAACGACTACGGCTATGCTTGAAGCGTCAAGAGCTGTTTCCGAACTAGCCATGCAAAGCTTAGAATTGTCACGAATTATAGAGGAACTAAAACAAAGCTAGCAGCCCGGCGTAAAAGTCTTCTTATACAGGAAATTAGTTGAAGTTTCTCCATGGAGGACGTATGCTAAAAAATATAGCCCTATAAGGCCTCATGGCTTTATAGGGCTATATAAAATTATTATTTGGTGGAGACGGGGAGAGTCGAACTCCCGTCCAAAAATGTTCCACAGCAAAGCGTCTACAGGTTTAGGTTAGGATTTATTCTCGTCGCAGATGTGGCCCCCAACCAGGCGATCCTTGACCAGTTCGCTGTAAGAATTTTGCTCTGGCACCAGCAAACGCGTGCCTTTGCTAGCCTAATAATGTGTCGCCGCACCGGATTATTAGGCGTCATCCGGATTGACGAGGTCATCGAGTGACCGTTGCCGCGCTGGTATTAAGCAGCGTAGGCGTAGTCGTAATCGTTCTTAGCAATTACTTTTGTGCCGCTTTTTACGAGGCCAGCGGCGCCTCGACCTGCAACTTTGGCTTCATCATCCCTGTCGAAACCAATGCGTCCCCAAAAAATGAAGTAATATTTTAAGCATTTTTTTAGAAAAAAGCAAATTTTATTTTGCAGAAATTTTAAAGTATCCCATGCCTAACACGACAATTGTAACTTAACGAAGCTTTCAAGGCGGCCCTCATAAGAAATATTAGTTTCTTATGAGAAAATATGCCGTATTGCAAATATCATGTTAAAATGAAAAGTTTGATGGAAAAAGCTTCTGTTAGTGTTGGGAAAAATTCCTTAAGCTCAATTGTACAAGTGGCATCTGACTTTTTGTCCATGCCCAAGCTCTGTCCACTGCGGGCTTTTTTCTTTGCAAATATCCATGGCTTTGGCACATCGAGGATGAAATGTACATCCTGTGGGAGGATTGAGTGGGCTTGGCAGTTCACCGGAAAGAGGTGGCGAAAGAATTTTTTGTTGTGGATTTAGTGAAGGAATAGAAGAAAGTAGGCCCTGTGTATAAGGGTGAGCAGGTTTTTGAAAAAGAATATCTCGTGGAGCATCTTCTACCATTCTTCCAAGATACATAACAATAATACGAGGGCAGATAAAGCCCACAACGGAAAGATCGTGGGAAATAAAAATTGTTGCGGGTGTAAAACGCTCTTGCACATCACAAAGTAGATTTAAAATCTGCGCTTGAACAGAAGTGTA
>CAYJHS010000104.1:0-6837 GCA_964369815.1 uncultured Desulfovibrionaceae bacterium | reverse complement strand
CTAGGGCAGAAACTGGCTCGTCACAAATAAGGATTTTGGGTTCAGTAATCAGCGCACGAGCAACGGCAATGCGCTGCCTTTGTCCACCGGAAAATTCGTGCGGATAACGCTGGGCTTGATCCGAAAAAAATCCTATAAGATCGAGCATATTGTGTAAGCGTTTATGGCGTTCTTGCTTAGGGACCCCCTGCACAGTGAGCGGCTCTGCAATGGAATGACCAATGGGCAAGCGTGGATTTAAGGAAGAATATGGGTCTTGAAAAATCATCTGAATGGAACCATCAGGATTTGCCTTACCCTTGGGAGAGAAGAGGGGATTACCATTAATGAGTACTTGCCCATGACTTGGCGCAAGCAGACCCGCAATAATACGCCCAAGAGTAGATTTACCACACCCAGATTCACCCACAAGGCCAACAACTTCTCCTTGTTGCACGACTAAGTCTACGGCATCCACCGCCATTAATGTAGATTTTTCACTCAATAATCCTCTGCGTACGGTGAAAGTGCGGGAAATTTCTTGTAATTCAAGAGTGGGAAATTGCAAATTGCACATGTTTGCTGTCCTATTTAAGGCATATGACACTAGTTTCCTCCAGACACCTGTGCAGAAGAAAAGGTTGCCATTTCATTAAAAATAGCTGCGGCAGAGCGCACTAAAGGAATAGCTAAAGCGGCACCAGTGCCTTCACCAAGACGCATTTGTAATTGTAAAAGGGGCAGGGCGTGGCACCCATGCTTTTTCATAGATTCTAAGATGGAGATGTAGCCGGGCTCTGCAGAAAAGTGTGATAAAATGGCATAATCTTGTACATGAGAACAAATATTTTGGGCAGCGGCAAAAGCAGCTGTAGAGATGAAACCGTCCACCATAAGAATGAGTCCATTTTTAGCCGCACCAAGGGCAATGCCAGCCATGGAGGCAATTTCAAATCCTCCTAGAAGGGCTAGGGTATCGATGGGGTCACCTTGTTGCAATGCAGGCGCATGCAAGGCAAGGGCACGTTCAATCACCTGAGCTTTATGGGCTATGAGGCTTGCACTAGCGCCGGCGCCAGGTCCAGTAATATGCTCAGGTTTAAGCCCATATATGGCACAAAAAAGTGCTGTGGCCGAAGTGGTATTGCTGATTCCCATTTCACCAATTCCCACAGTGCTATAGCCTTCTTTGGAGGCACTTTCGGCTAGCTTTATACCATTGCACAGAGCTTCAATGCACGCTTCACGGCTCATGGCGGCTTCTGCGGCAAAGTTTTTGGTTCCTTCACCAAGGCGCATATCGATGAGCTTTTCATGGGCGGGAAAAGGGCCGCCAACGCAACCTGCATCCACTACGGAAAAAGCAATATTATTATTGCGGCACAGAACATTAATGGCTGCACCCCCATTCAGAAAATTGAGAACCATTTGACGTGTGACTTCTTGGGGGAATGATGCAACGCCTTCAACCACAATGCCATGATCGCCTGCCACGGTGAACATATGCGCCGTCGTGGCACGGATTTTAGGGGAACCACCTTGAATACAGTAAAGACGCTTTGCCAACTCCTCTAAAAGTCCAAGGCTACCTTGAGGTTTGGTGAGATTATCAAGATGTTGCTGTGCTTGTGCGGCAAGGTCTTGGGGGATAGGATGTATATGTGCGATATAATCTTGAAGTGTGTGTGGCATGGTTCGCCTCCTAAGGTACGCAGAAGTTACGCTTTTTACCTTGCTTTGGCAAATGTAAAATTAGTTTAAAATAGGGTAATTTTTTATTTGACAAGTTTATGTATATATCTATGATTGCATATCATAACAAATAGGCTTTTCGGGGAGTAAATGCTTATTATAACTAACATGTCATTTTCTATGAGGGGGAAGTATGCAGTATGATAGATTAAGAAAGCTCTGTGCTCTTGCGGTGTGTTGCGTGTTATTGCAGAGCTTTTTATTTTGGCCCACGTCTACCAACGCGGCAACAGTAAGCAATAAAAGCGGAACACAAGCGCTGGCTATGCTGAAAAAAAACAATGCTATTTATCAAAAATCTTTGCAAAGTTCGGTAGATATTTCTTTAAAACGTCGGCAAGAAACGGCGCAAAATGGGCAAAATCCTTATGCTATTATTCTTGCTTGTGCAGACTCTCGTGTACCGCCGGAACATATTTTTAATGCCGGAATTGGAGAACTATTTGTCATGCGCAATGCCGGCAATGTTACCAGCCAAGCGGTACTTGGCAGTATGGAATATGCTGTGGCGCATCTTGGCGTAAAGCTTATTGTGGTGCTTGGGCATACCCGCTGTGGCGCAGTGGGAGCTGCGTTAGAACACAAGCATGGTGAGCGTGCGATTCCTTCTTCTTTGCATGAGCTTGTGGGCGATATTCACGCTTCTGTTAAAGAGGCAAAAGACGCGCGTGCAGCAGAAATACTTAATGTAAAGCAAGAAATGCAAGATATTATTGCTAATCCTATGCTACAAAAACTTATGCAAAAAAATAGCGTCCTCTTGGTTGGAGGTATTTATAATGTAGATACGGGGGCTGTGGAATTTTTGCCCTAGATAACAGAAAAAAAATCTTTAAAGTTTTATCGGATGCTGAACACATATTATGACACATTTTTCAGCATCCGATTTTTTTATTGATATAAAAACTCTTGTTGTGAACGTTGTGCATCAAGACTTAAGCGAACTATATTTTGCAATAAATCTTCATAAAATTCTTCTAAATCTTTAGGTTGTTCATAAAGTGGAGTGTCTTCTTTTACACCGGTAAGTTTTTGCAGTTCTTTGAGAGCAACATTTTGCCCACCGAGAGAATCTACAAGGCCAAGTTTTTTGGCTTCCCTGCCGGTAAAGATGCGCCCCTCGGCTATTTTTTTCACGGCTTCGAGTGGCCTTTTTCGTGATTGGACAATCCTATCCACAAATTGCTCGTAGAGGTTCTCTAAGACCCCTTGTAAGTAAGCACGGTTTTCTGGCGTTAGGGCACGCATCATGGAGGTAGCATCCTTAAACTTGCCAGTAGTCAATGTTTCTTGACCAATACCTATACTTTCTAGGAGTTTATATACTTGAGGAATATCCATACGCACTCCAATGGAGCCGGTGATAGTGCTGGGGTATGCCACAATGTGATGAGCGGCCATGGCAACCATAAGGCCTCCTGATGCGGCGGTGGAGCCCATGGAAGCGACTACGGGCTTTGTTTTTCCAAGCTCTTGCAGCGCAGAGTATAGCTCTTGCGATGCGCCCACGCCCCCGCCGGGAGAGTCAATGCGTAAAAGCACTCCTTTAACAGACTGCGTTTTTTCAATCTTAGCTATCCACTTTAATAGTGGTTCCACCTTACTAATACTGCCTTCAATGCGTACCACGGCAATGCGGTTGTTGCTGGCAATGGGGCTTTCGTCTGCGTCAAAAATACCATAGAGAAAAAGGCCCAATAAAATGAGCGAGCCCCAAAAAATAATGGGGTGGCGCTTGCGAAAAGGCTTTGGTTGTAACAAACGCACAAGTTCCTGTAAAAGAGTAACGGTAAGAAGATTGTCTGTATTTTTGGTTACACTCTCGCTCCTACCTTGTGCGGAGCTATCTTCATGCGTATTTTTAGTCGATTTTTTTGTACTTTGTGTTTCTAAGTTTTCAAGAGAAATATCCGGCATGGAAGAAGCCTGAGCGGAATGCGTTTGCGTTTCTTGTGTGCTTGTCCCTTGAATATCTTCAGAGGTATTTTCAGCTTTAGTTTCCTTAGAATTGTTGTCATACAAGTTTAAGGAAAGAGGATTTTTATTGTCCATGTGTGCCTCGTAAGTAGTTAAAGTAAGAATTCACTGGCCTAGCTGATGGTTTTTCTTATGCGCCTGTATGGCTCTTCTGCCAACTGTTCCCTAGCAGGGGCATTTTTAAAGCCAGATGTTTGCATAATTGTTATTTGCAACCGTACACATACCATCTGTGCTGACCTTCTTTTGGCTTGTTTGACATGCAGTTGTCAGCCAGTAAATTTATTATACAAGTCAAAAGGGTTTTTTTCAACATACTTATTAGCTGTTAGTTTTTAGCCCCTTTCGGCTAGTGGAAGGTTTTCTTTTCCACAAAAAATGGGCCTCTGTGTTTTTCCAGAAACCCATTTTTAACTCCCAATATTACTATGTGCAATATATTGGAGATTATAATACTTTACTATACATAGACATCCACAGATTCGTGAGGAGGGGCGGCAGATTTAGAACTTTCTGCTGGAGCTTCTGCTTGTGCTTCTACTGGAGCAGCTTCTGTAGTAGTTGGAGTTGTTGTGCTTGTAGAAGCCGCTTGAGACGCACCAGCGCTGGCGGTCTCAGTGCTAGTTGTGGTAACAGGTGTTCCATCGTCGTTAACAATGGGCTTGCTAGCAACGTGCTCTTCCGCTATTGGTGTTTCTGTGCTTTCTGTGGCGAGACTTTCTTCAACTCTGTTTTCAAGGTCGGTTTTAAGGTTATCAAAGAGGTTTGAATATGTATCGTCAAAGGCATCTTTTTCCATGGTTTGCATCAAGTTATTAGCCGCTTGTTTGCCAAACATCGTTCTTTCGGTGGATGTTTCTGCGCCGCTATTGGCTGCAGAGGCCATAACCGATTGCAATAAACCGCCTTGCGCACTTTGGGCATTGGACATGACTATGGATTGAGGCGAAAAGTTTGCTATGGTCATGGAAGTAGAAGTATTTTTTTGCTCTTCACTGCTAGGTTCTGCAGTTGGTAGCACTCCCTTAGATTTTAACATTTCGTCAAGAGGCGACGATATTTGCTGGCTTTGGGCTTGCATGCTATCGCTTACATTCAACATAGCGTCCTCCAAGAGTTAAAATAATTGAAAAGCTCCCTCGTAAGGGTATATCGGATTATTAACAAAAAACTTAATACTTTTATAGTCTGTTTGTGGTTACACTGTTACTCGTAAAGCCTGCTGTTCATTGGAACGATTTACAACGCCATAGCCAGAATACACAGACTTTACCTTATTTGCCGCAGTGCGTTCCTCTGCATTGGCGGCAAAATATTCTTGGTCTTCTTTTTCACGCTGGGTACGAGTAGTGACGATGTCATCAAGTAAGCTTTTCATGGCTAGGCGCTCTTCCTCGGCCATGGCTTCTAATTCTTCTTGGGTATAGAAAGTATTTTCTGTGTAATATATGGGATTTCCGTCGGTATCTTCATGGATAACTCCCTTGTTATTCCCATCACCCAAGGTAATATTCTCGCCGATATTTTTGCTATTTTGAGCTTTTTTGATTTCAAAGGTATTGTCACCATCGCCCATGCTGATAAGGGCTTTTTCATGTAAATCTGTGACTGTTAAGACATTATTGCCACTGCCGGCATTGAGTTGGCCGCCATCGCCAAGGTGGACTAACTCAAGAGTATTATTACCATTGCCCACATTCACCTTGGAATTTTCCTCTGTATTATCCACATGGATTTTATTGTCACCATCACCGGCGTTAATACTAGAATTGTTTGATAAATGTCTTGTATGTATGTCGTTTCTGCCATTACCCACCGTCAAGCTGGAGTCTTCACTGATGACTGCAATCTTTGTGGTGTTATTGCCATCCCCAAGGGTTACGCTGGAGGACTCGGCCAAAGCCATGATGGTAGAAATAAAATTATTGCCATCCCCCATGCTCACATGGCTTTCTTGAGCAATGGCCATGGCGGAGAGGCTATTATTGCCATGTCCCGTTGTTATGTCAGAATCAAGGACCTGATACTTTACGTTAATGGTATTATTCCCATTGCCAAGTTCGAGTTCCGTTCCGGTTATGCCGGCGCTATAAACAACATTACTCCCATGCCCCATGCTGATTTCAGCTTCGCTAATGCCGGTCACGCCATTGTTGAGCAGGCTATTGTTACCATGCCCAAGTTCAATCTTACCGCCGGCAATACCGTATTCAATATCAAGAGTGTTATTGCCATGACCAAGGGTGACATTGGTTTCGTTCATGCCATTGGCATTAATAGTATTATTACCGTCATCTGCGCTTATGTTACTTCTAGAAATATTTATGATGTTAAAAGTATTTTCACCATCACCTGCCGTTAGCGATGAGTCGTCCAAGCGTCCGGTATCAAAAATATTATTGCCATTGCCAAGGCTTACGTCAGTATTTGTAGTATAATGCCCTTGAATGGTGTTATTTCCATGCCCCAAGGTCATGTTTGTATCCGTAAAGCCACGCCGAGTGATAATTGTGTTATTCCCATCACCGGCGTTGACGGTGGTATTTAGCAGCTCATCGGAAAAAAGTTTATTATCACCTTGCCCAAGGTCTATGTTACCACCATGCCCAATGGCGTATATAGTATCATTACCATCGCCGCTATTAATACTGGCATTGTCCGCAAAGTTAATGATAATATCGTCACCGCTGCCGCCGTTGATGGTGGAGCTGTCTTTGTTAAAGATGATACTGCTTGCCGCTTCACCTGCTGTATTAAGGGCATTGTCTTCCACTTCGGTCACAGTGCCATCAAGGGCATAGTGCTTGGTAATGTTGGATGAAGTAGAAAAAACAGAAATGGAGCCATCGGCATTTTCTACCATGCGTGAATCTTCGTTAAGGTCAATGTTGAAGGCTGTGCCAGTGCTATTTGTGCCAGTCATGCTGTAGGTATGATAGAGTTGCCCAGCCTCATCGGCCTTGTTATGCTTGGTAATATTAAAATTGGAGCCACTGCCGGTGCTGAAATTTTGTGAATAGGCCGTGGGCAAAGTCGCCATCTCTTTCCCGTCTTTAATATAGCTCACAAATTCTGTGATTTCTGTGGTAGCTTTGGCATTGGTAATGCTTTCTATGGTGCTTTCAAGGG
>CAYJHS010000103.1:0-8658 GCA_964369815.1 uncultured Desulfovibrionaceae bacterium | reverse complement strand
AAACTTTTGTGAACAAAAGTTTTCCCCCAGACCCCCTTTCAAAAAACTTTAAGTGCGACAAAATTTTATTGTTTAAATTTACATTTTGCCGCAACAAAAAACGGAAAGGGGAAACCCGAAAATTAAGAGTAGGCAGAGCTTTGCTGTCGCCGTGAAACGAATAATTTTCGTATGTCCCGTGGACGGAAAACTATTGTGAACAAAAGTTTTCCCCCAGACCCCCTTTCAAAAAACTTTAAATGCGACAAAATTTTATTGTTTAAATTTACATTTTGCCGCAACAGCATCTTATTTAAAACCTAATTTATGCCCCCCCTTGAGCCCATATTTGGTTTTTTTGAGGGGTGGGCTCTGGGGAGGGAAACTTTTTTTTCCTAAAAAAGTTCCCCTCCCCAGAAAAAAACTATAAAATCATATAGGAGCAAACAATGGATCTTTTTGAAGCTATTTTTACACGCCGTAGTATTCGAGCTTATACCGATGAAGCTGTAAGTGATGCTGACATTAAGCGCATGCTTGAGGCAGCTATGGTTGCCCCCAGCGCTGGCAATGCTCAGCCGTGGCGCTTTATTGTGGTACGTGACAAGGCTGGCCTTGAAGGCATTGCCGCTCGCAATCCCTATGCAGGTATGGCCAAAGGCGCTAATGTTGCCATTGTGGTTTGCGTGGATCTCAATGCTGAAAAATATGCCGGCTACTGGCAACAAGACTGCGCTGCCGCCTTACAAAATATGATGCTAGCTGGACGTGCCCTTGGAATTGGTACTGTATGGACAGGGGTTTATCCTGACCCTGAGAGAATTGTAGCTTATAAAGAATTCTTTGCCTTGCCGGAGCATGCCGAAGTATTGGGTATTGTAATTTGCGGTCATCCTGCCCAAGAATTTAAGGAACGCAATAATTTTGACGCAAGCAAAGTTTTTACGGAAAAATGGGGTCAGTAATTGACAGTATCGGCTATGAATACGCATTTTGATGTTATTGTGGTGGGTGCAGGCCATGCTGGTTGTGAAGCGGCCATGGCATTGGCTCGCCTTGGGCACGAAACCTTGCTCATCACCGGAAACATAGACCGCATCGGGCATCTTTCGTGCAATCCTGCCATTGGCGGATTGGCTAAAGGGCACATGGTGCGTGAAATTGACGCCCTTGGCGGCATGATGGGACTATGGGCAGATGCTGCCGGCGTACAGTTTCGCATTTTAAATACCAGTAAAGGCACCGCCGTGAGGGCTACTCGCGCTCAAATGGACAGAGATGCCTATATCCAAGCGGTAAAAAAGAGTATTTTTAGCCAACCAAAACTTAAAGTCTGGCAAGATATTGTAGACAGTCTTATTACTGATACTCAAGACAGTGCCACTATAAAAGGTGTACGCACCGCTCTTGGCCTTGAATACACTGCTGAGCATGTGCTTCTCACTACGGGTACTTTCTTGTGTGGGCGCATTCACATTGGCATGACCAGCCAAGACGGTGGGCGTCTTGGCGATGCCCCCAGCACACATTTAACACAGTCTCTTGAGGATTTAGGCTTAAATACCGGACGCCTTAAAACCGGAACAACGCCTCGTTTGTTGCGCTCTTCCATTGATTACAATCGCATGGAAGAGCAAGCCGGCGACGATCCACACGACCCGCATTTTGAAGGTTTTAGCTTTCATGGGCCAAGGCCGCCCTTGCAACAAGTTTCGTGTTATATGACGTGGAGCAATGCGCAAACCCATGATGTTATCCGTACAGGCTTTGATCGTTCTCCCCTCTTTACCGGTGTCATTCAAGGCACAGGTGCCCGCTATTGCCCTTCCATTGAAGATAAAATTGCCCGCTTCCCAGACCGAGAGCGTCACCACATTTTTATTGAACCCGAAGGGGTCGACAATGCCGAATGTTATGTCAACGGCGTCTCAACCTCACTGCCACTGGACGTTCAACTCAAACTCATTGCCACCATTCCCGGCCTTGAAAATGCCCACATGCTACGTCCGGGCTATGCCATTGAATATGACTACGTTAATCCCGTGCAACTGCATCCCACCCTCGAAACACGCAAGGTGTCGCATTTATGGCTGGCGGGACAAATTAACGGAACTTCTGGTTATGAAGAAGCCGCCGCACAAGGCCTATGGGCAGCGTTAAACATTTCTAATAAAGTACGTGGGTTAGCTCCATTTATTCTAGGACGGGACGAAGCCTATATGGCAGTGCTCATTGACGATCTTGTAACCCTTGGTACCCTTGAACCCTATCGCATGTTCACCTCTCGTGCTGAACATCGTTTGCTTTTACGAGAAAACAATGCCGACGCCCGTCTCACCCCCAAGGGACGTGAACTAGGGCTTGTGCAAGATGCACAGTGGGAGAAATTCCTCCAAAAGCAAGAAGACATTCGAGAACTTAACACACTCCTCGAAAAAACACATGTGGCGCCCAGTGCTGAACTTAACGCTATCTTGCAAGAGCTTGATGAAAATCCCATGCAACACGGGGCAAGCCTAGCAGAAATCCTGCGTCGCCCTGTGCTGAACATAGAGCATCTCATACCTGTGTGCCCTGTCATTGGTAACTATCACCCTATTGTACAGCAAGAGAGCCAAACACAAGTTAAATATGCCGGTTACTTGCAAAGACAAGAACAACTTGTACAAAGAGCCAGCCGCATGGAAAATACCCCACTACCACAAGATATGCCTTACGATGACGTGGCCGGGCTTTCCCGTGAAGTACAAGAAAAACTTAAAGCCCTCAAACCCCATACCCTCGGACAAGCAGGACGCATCTCAGGGGTAACCCCCGCCGCTATTGCTTGCCTCGAAATTCATTTACGGAAAATGGGACTTTTACAAAAAAGTACGCATAAATAGTTAAAGCGTCTTTGTATTTTTTGGGAGAAGGAGGGAAACTTTTGCTAGCGCCAAAAAGTCTCCCCCTTCCCCCAACCCCCCATCCGCCCTTCAAAACGCGCCCATTGTCTTCCCCCAAAAGCTCCTTCACTTATCCCACCTGTGAAGCCTTGCCTTATGCCTTCGCAGGCCTTATATATAAGCCCATGAACAAAACATTTACCATCACCGCACAAGACGGCAACGCTCGTACTGGTATTTTGCAAACGGCTCACGGCACCATTAACACTCCCATTTTTATGCCTGTGGGCACAGTGGGTTCCGTTAAAGCCATCGCCCCTGATGATCTTAACGCCATGCAGGCAGAAATCATTCTTGGGAACACCTACCACCTTTATCTACGTCCTGGCGATGAACTTGTGGCACGCCGTGGAGGCCTGCACGGCTTTAACGCATGGGATAAGCCCATCCTCACTGACAGTGGCGGTTTTCAGGTTTTCAGCCTTAACGACCTTCGCAAAATTTCCGAAGAGGGCGTGGAGTTTCGTTCACATATCGACGGCTCTAAGCACTTTTTTACGCCAGAAAATGTCATCCAGATTCAGCGCAATTTAAACTCTGATATTATGATGGTATTGGACGAATGCGTCGCTTACGGTGCCGAATATGCCTATACAGAAAAATCTCTTGCACTGACGACTCGCTGGGCCAAGCGTGCTCGCACTGCCTACCCCAAGGGTACAGCGGCTAACCTGCTCTTTGCTATTACGCAGGGTGGGTTTTACAAAGATTTGCGTCAGCGTTCGGTAGAAGAACTCTGTGGCCTTGACTTTGACGGCTTTGCCATTGGTGGCTTGTCGGTGGGAGAAAGCAAGGAAATTCTTATGGACTTTCTTTACTATACTGCACCTTTGCTCCCAAAGGACAAGCCCCGCTACCTCATGGGAGTAGGAACACCGCTAGATATTGTCAATGGCATCTGCGCAGGCATAGACATGTTTGATTGCGTCTTACCCACCCGCAATGCTCGCAATGGCACGCTGTACACTTCTCTAGGGAAAGTTAACATCAAGCGTAAAGAATTTGCCGAGGACGATACAAGCCTTGACCCAGCGTGTAATTGCTATACATGTCGTACCTTTAGCCGTGCGTATTTGCGCCATCTTTATGTGAGCCACGAACTACTCGCCTATAGACTAAACTCTTTGCACAATTTGACATACTTTCTAGACACTGTGCGCCGTGCTCGTTCAGCTATACAAGCAGGTGAATTTGCACAATTTAAAGCTAGTATGGAAAGCATTTATCCAGAAGAAGTTGTGTTGTCATGAACTTAAAGGAGCCTTATGAGCGCACCAGATAAAAATATTCAAGCCCTTGCCCATATCGGCACAACAGATTTAACTGAGGTATTGACCCTTGCCACGCAAGCTCTCCCGAGTCAACCACAAGAGCGAGATCTGCAAGGTAGAATTTTTGATACACGGCAAAGGCTTGTAGCAAAAGTCTTGCAGGAATGTGCACCCGATGATGTCCAAGACAACCTTGAACAAGAGGACATATGGCGTGATGCGCTTCCCCCTTTGCTGCTTCCTCAAGTGCGCAAAATTTCTCCTTTTAGTGCATGGCGTTCAGCAGCCATGGCTATTTTAGGCTTGCTCCTTGGCACAGCCTTGGGACAAGCCCTCTTAGGTTTTGGTATTATCAATAAACCTGAAACACCGACCTATCAAAGCACTGGCCTTGTGGTTTTGTGCGGGCTTTTGGGCGCCATGTTTTTGTTGTGGTTAGCTGAATATTTTGTACAAGCCAGAAGCCGAGGCCATGTTCTACTTTTTGGTAATAAATACCGGTGGAAACGTTTTGCGCGGCTTGCTGGCATAGCTTGGCTCTCCTTGTTGGCTTTATCCATAATACGAGATTTTTTTGGTGGTAAGGTGGGGGTTTTACATTTTTTGCAATCCGTAGGAGCTTTTTTACAAGAGGGATTAATCCTGCCACTGTTTGTTAATAACTATGGATTATTACTTTTTTGCTTCGCCTTTTGTGCACTTTTGAAACGACCTTTATCCTTTGACCATCAAGATTTTGAAGAAAAACTTGCCATGGCTGTAGAGCAATGGTGGGCAGGTGCTATTCGCATAGGGGCGTTATTACAAGAAAATATCAGCCTAAAAAATGATCCGACCAAGGCCGCATGGCATAAGGTGGGCATTGAGCTTTATTCCCTTGCCGGAGAGCTACCGGAAGCACGAAAAGATTGGCTGGAGTCTCGTTTGCAGCGTTTAGGTATTGAAGTAGCCCGTGAGGAAGGCGAGCTTTTTTGGACTGACGCATTGAGCGAGCGCTATACGCCCTTGGGACACATTGCCTTAGGCGATGCCTGTTTTGTAGATGAGCCACCTGTGCTTGAACAAGGTTTGCTTGTACGCAAAGGAACCATGCGTAAGGTAAGGAGATAATATGCAAAACACAAAAAATGTCATTGCTATGGATTTAGGCACTAGCAATACCTGCATAGCCTCCTGTCAGGCTAACCCCGCTGCGCACTTGCAAAGTAAAGGGGTCAGCGTTATTAAGCCCGAGCGGTGGCATAACCCTGCCTTGGGGGGTGCTATTCCCACCTTGGTACTCTATAAAAATAACGAAGCTTTTCTTATTGGCGCCGCCGCTGAATACGAATTTGGTGAAGCCAGTGAAAATGAGCGCAAGACCTACAGCCTGCATTCTCAATTTAAGCCGGACATTGCCGTGCAAGAAGACGCTAAGCGTTATATGTTAGATTTTCTGACACTTTTACGTGACGGCATCGACATTGACGAACATTTATTGGTGGGTATTCCTTCGCAAGCAGAAAATCACTATCAACAGGTACTGCGACAATGCTTGCAAAGTACCGGCTGGCATAATCCACAATTTTTGCGAGAGCCGTTAGGGGCTTTATTACATTACATTGCCAACGGTGCCCTACCTCCTTCGGTGGCGGCAAAGGGCGTGATTACGGTGGATTTTGGCGGTGGAACTTGCGACTTTGCCTATTTACGGCGTGCTGACGTGGTGAGTCGTCATGGAGATATGCTCTATGGCGGGCGGCTTTTTGACGATTTATTCTATCAAATTTTATTAGAACACAATGCCGGCCTTGAAAAAAGACTACAAGACGAAGGCAATGACTACTATGTGCATTGGGTGGCCTGTCGTCGTGCCAAGGAAGAGTTTTCGGCTGCCATGCAGGAAAATCGCCATAAAGCCCTGACCGTGCGGGTGCGCTGGGCTTATTTTAACGGCAAAAAATCTGTAGAATCTTCTGCATATATTGAAAATTTCACCTGGGAAGATTTTTTGGAGCGAGCCGGAAAATATGTGGCAAGCCCTGTATTTTTGCAATCTTTACAAGAACATGGACTTCGAGCCGGTATTTCACAGCAAGGCCAAGGGCTCTTGCAGGGTAAGCACGTTGATCTTGTATCGTGGTTTGAAGAACTTTTTTTTGAGGCATGTCAACACGTACGCCACCATGTCAGCCCTCAAGAAGGCCGAGCAAGCAATGCAGAATATGCCTCTCCATTTGTCAATAAGCCCCTAATTTTGCTTACAGGGGGCAGTTCAGCTTGGCCCTTTGTCACCGACACCGTGCATAGCGTGCTTGGCAGTGATATAAAAATCCTTATTGGCAACGAGCCTTATGCCGATATTGCCAAGGGACTAGCACAGTACAATATGCTCGCACAGCACTTGAGAGAAGGACGCAAAGCTCTCCAAGAAGAGTTGCCGCGTTTTATGCAAGAGCGTATTTTACGCCATGGCATTACACGCATTTTGGAAAAAGGATCGGAAATTCTCATGCAAGACATGGGGGCCTTTTTGAAAGATGTGGTGCTCTTACCAGAATTTCGCCAGTATCGTGAGCAGGGTGGTTCTTTGCTTCAGCTTATGGAGGGTATCGGCAAAAACTTAGTTGAAGAAAAAGAACGCATTCAAAGTCTTTTGGACAGTGCCATGGCCCGCATGGGACGTCAAATTGTGGAAGCGTGCCGCCATGAGCTCAAGGATTGGTTTCACGAAAAAGGCATCCCCATTGTGCCGGAGCGTTTAGAACATACGTGGCTTGCACTGGCCATGCACGATTTTATTAACGATATGGCACAAAGCCTTGGTAAATCAACCCTAAGTCAAGACCGTAACGCCGCAGAAATGGCCACCATGGTGGCAGCTCCAGGCCTAGCGGCACTGGCTGCATCTGGCGCCCCCATTACTGCCACAATCCTCGGAGTAAGCGGTCTTGTGCTCATGAAGGTGTTTAGTCTTGATAAGTGGGTGGTGAATAAAATCCTCTATGTGCCTGTACCGAAAATATTGCGAAATCGTATTTTTAGCGAAGCAAGATTGACAAAACTCTGCGATGATCAACTCAAGGCCTTTGGGGCAGAATTTAAGGAGCAAATTTTACAGTCATGGAAAGACAGCGAAGGCAAAATCATGGCTGAAGCGGCACGAGTGGCAGAAGAGGAAATTGCCGCACTAGATATTCTCAACATTACCCCTGCTTAAAAAAGGCTTCTTTTGTTTTTTGGCGGCCTTAGACTGCAGTTTTTGTCTGCTTTGCCGAAAAAAAACCTCATGATTATCCGCTAGCTATAAGGATATTGCAAAAATTCTGATGTCAATTTCATCGACACCAATTGCATTTTGCAACATCCTCATAGCTAGCTTACTCTGCTTTATAATGAATAATCTTCACGGCATACAAAGTTAAGCCTTTCATAGGGATAGCATAAAACACTCATTTTTGATACTGAGTTAAGCTAATAGCCACATTATTTTATATAAAACCTTTTATCAACAATGCACTGTAAGAATTTTGGGAATGTTTTTTGAGCAATTTGCGGCGACGGAGCGAAACGTAGGTGCTGCACAGCGAAAAAAACTTTACCAAAGCTCTTACAGTCATCAACACATATATGCAACTACAATACCGTGATGGCTAGGGGGAAAGAATCATAACCCAGCATAATCCATGACATTGTTAAGTCCGGCACTACTCACCTTTATGGTCGTTCCTTCAATAAGGTAACGGGTCATGCGCCACTCTTCTAAATCCAAATAATCAATTTTTCCTTGGCTTTGTTCCGTAAGATGGCGACGCAAAGTAGGCAAGAGCTCGTCCACATCAAAATAAATACCTTCAAAGGTTATACGCAATAAATCTTTGTGATGTATGAGCATCTCTTCTGGCTCAAGTACGTCGGAATGGGGGAAAAAAGGAGAAAGCTCTGCTACAATGCACTGTGACACAGGGCTTACATGCCCATAAACTTTCACAAGGATGGGAGCCGCCATTAAGGATTCTTATCAGATTTTGGTAAGCAAAGTTTGCGTTTACGGGCAGTCATAAGCCCTTCACAGTCGCCAAGACTGCATGCCTTATTAAAATCTTTACACATAAGCTCATGTTGCTCAAGAAGCATCAATGTAGCACCTCTGGCTCGTAGCCACGGCACCGTATCAGGCTCTAGCGCTAGCGCAGCATCAAAATCTACCTTTGCCATGGAAGGCTGATGCAAGCGCAAATGTCCAAGCCCACGGATATAGAGCGCATAGCCCCTATCGCCTTGTAATGAAAGAGATTTATTGACACTTTCAAGAGCGGCGGCAGTTTTATCTATCTGCAATTGCACTTCGCCAAGGCAAGCCCACAGCAAAGGCATTTTATCATTTATTTTTACCGCTTGCTGCAATATTTCAAGCACTTTTTCCGGTTCTTGCCAGCGTTCATAAAAATGCCTAAAAGCTTGAGCAAGTAGCCATAACGCAC
>CAYJHS010000102.1:0-8662 GCA_964369815.1 uncultured Desulfovibrionaceae bacterium | reverse complement strand
GTCTGGGGAGGGGAACTTTTTTTCCCTAAAAAAAGTTCCCCTCCCCAGAAAAAATTATATCTTTACACCTAGTTCAGCCATAAGGGCTTGTGCGATTTTTTCTCTTTCCTTATCAGCTTCGCTGTCCTTCAAAGTACGGCTAGCATGGCGTAAGGTCAAGCGAAAGGTTATATTGCGCTCTTCTGCTTTTGGCTCAAAAATATCAATAACCTGCATACTTTCTAACAAAGGTGTTTTTGTTTTTGCCACACAAGCCTTCATGGCGTCAATGCTAATGGTACCATCAGTCATCACCGTCATATCACGGCGTACCGGCGGGAACATGGGCAAGGAAGTAAAAGCAATGCCAGCCTTCTCTACAAGGCTACGCAAGGCGTCCAAGTCTAATTCTGCCAGCCACACATCTTTTTTTGCATGATAAATTTCAGCCAATTGTGGCTTCACACGCCCTATGGTGCCAAGATTCACTGAACCCACATACACTCGCACAGCGGGCAATAAGTACGCGTGGTTTTCTTCAAGAGTATAGTTTGCTTGAGGCAGATGCAAAGTGGTGAGTAAATGTTCCACAAGGCCTTTCATATCGCTGTAGTCAGCGTCATCTTGCACTTGCGGCCACGCCCCGTCGAAGCGATGCCCATAGAGCATAAGCCCTAAGCGTCCGTCTTCATTAGCCGTGGTTTCGGAAGCTGGGTCGGCGGTGAAGATGTGCGCCAGCTCAAAAATCCGCAGGCCGGTGCTACCCTGTGCCAAATTATTACGCAAGGTTTCCAGCAGTCCAGGAGCCAATGCCGTACGCAAAACATCTTGCTCTCCTGATAGAGGATTGGCAATGGAAACACGATTATCTGCAGGTAAATTCAAGTGATCAAGATCCTTATGTCCCACAAAGCTGTAGTTCACTGCTTCATTGAGGCCAAGGCCACGCCCCCACTTCTTAATCTGCATCCAAAAATCAAAGACAGCGCTACCCTTGCCGGCATCATCAAGGCTATGGCGCACCACAGGCAAAATAGGCTCAATATTATCAAGACCATACACACGTCCCACTTCTTCAATGAGGTCGACTTCTCGCTCCATATCATGCCGCCAAGATGGCGTCGTCACCTGCCATGTGCTGGCATCGTCGGTGTTTACGCTACAGCCAAGGCCGGTGAGCACTTTTTGGCAAAACTCGGCATTAAGCCCCTGCTCTACACTCAAGCCCAAGAGGTCATTGGCACGAGCAAGGCGGAAAATCATGCTAGGAGCTTTCCACGCACGTGGTTCTGCCACACAAACACCTGTGCGCACTGTGGCACCGCAAAATTCCTGCATAAGACTGGCTGCTCTATCCATGGCATAACTGTTGCCAACGTGATCCACGCCCCGCTCAAAGCGGTAAGAAGCTTCACTATGCAAGCCCAAACGGCGAGCAGTTTTGCGAATAGAAGACGGCTTAAACACAGCACTTTCAAGGAAAACAGCCTTAGAGTCATCCACAATTTCAGAGTCCAGCCCGCCCATAACTCCAGCCAGCGCCACAGCACCTTCCGCATCACGGATGGTGAGGTCGCTCGCTAACAAGGTACGCTCCTGTCCGTCAAGAGTGGTGAGCTTTTCACCTTCTGCGGCAAGTTCTACCTTAATGCAGCCTCCACGTAATTTGTCCTTGTCAAAGGCGTGTAGCGGCTGGCCGCACTCCATAAGAATATAGTTTGTTATATCCACCACATTGGAAATGGGGCGAATGCCACAGGCCACCAAGCGATAACGCATCTTGGCAGGTGCCGGAGCAATACGCACATTTTCCAAGATGCGTCCTTGATACAGTGGGCATAAATCGCCGTCGGCAATGTGAATAGGCACATCTTGACTGCAGTCAGCGCCGCTTTCTTGCAAGGTAATAGCAGGCAAGGTCAAAGGCAAGTCATAGGCCATGGACACTTCTCGCGCAAGGCCAATAACAGAAGTGCAATCGGCACGATTGGGGGTAATACCTATATTAAGCACTTCCCTATCCATATCAAAATAATCTACGAGCTTAGTGCCGATGGGCGCATCTTCAGGAAGTACCATAATACCGCTATGATCATCAGACAAGCCAAGCTCACGCTCAGAGCAAATCATCCCAAAGGAAGGCTGTCCGCGCAATTTTGCTTTTTTAATGACAAGACCACCGGGCATAGTAGTACCCACCGTGGCTACAGGTACTTTTTGCCCCTGCCCCACATTGGGCGCACCACACACTATGGACAAGTGTTCGCCAGTGCCCACATCCACCGTACACACCGAAAGTTTGTCAGCTTCAGGATGTTTGCCACAAGTGACAACATGCCCAATAACAATATCTGCAATATCATCAAAAGGACGGACAATTTCTTCCAACTCAAGGCCAAGCATGGTCAAGCGAGCGCCAAGCTCCTCAGCGCTGCCGGTAAAGGGGACAAATTCTTGCAGCCATTTCATACTCAAAAGCATAGTAACAACCTTATATATCAAAGAGATATTAAATTAAAATTTCCAACCGGCATCGGTTTCCGGTAGATCGGGCAAAGGGCGTGTGGGCGCAGTTTTTTTTAAGGTGCGCTCCAGTGGCACTTTTCTTTCCGCAGGTTTCAAAGGCACAATGGGATTTCCGTAGGCATCCACACCGCTAGAATAGCGCGTAGCGCCGCTTATGCTTTCGCCTTTCCCATCTGGGCCATATCTGTGCCGACCCGAATTATCCAAGGTGGAATAGGGCTGATTGGCATAACTGCGCCCAGTACTCAGGAGTACCAAGCAAAGACACAGCCCAAAAATCAAGCATAAAGCCATAATCCTCGAAAAATTAGGCAAATTGCGAAAGGAAGCGTACATCATTTTCAAAAAACATCCGTAAATCGCCAATGCCGTACTTGAGCATAGCTACACGCTCTACGCCAAGCCCAAAAGCAAAGCCGGTAAACTCTTCTGGATCATAGCCCACGGCCTTAAAGACCTCTGGGTCCACCATACCGCAACCAAGAATTTCTACCCAACCGGTACCCTTACACACTCGGCAGGTGTCCGTCCCAATATGTCCACTGCCGCCGCAAATGCAGCAAGAAATATCTGCCTCAGCAGAAGGCTCCGTAAAGGGGAAAAAGCTTGGACGAAAGCGTACATTGGTACTTGGCCCAAAAACACCACGCATAAAGGCCGTAAGCGTACCCCGAAGTTCAGCCATGCTGACTTTCTTGTCCACAAGCAGCCCCTCCACCTGATGAAACATGGGAGTGTGCGTAATGTCAGAATCTCGGCGATACACCTTACCCGGTGCCACAATGGCCAAGGGAGGACGACGAGAAAGCATGGTGCGTACCTGCACCGGAGAAGTGTGCGTACGCATAACCACCTTATCAGCCACATACAAAGTGTCCTGCATATCACGAGCAGGATGATCCGGCGCAAGGTTCAAAGCCTCAAAATTATGATAGTCAGTCTCAACCTCAGGCCCAGACATAACATCGTAACCAAGCTTATTAAATATTTCGCAAATTTCTTCCATAACCAAGGTCACAGGATGCAATGACCCCTGCCATGGAGCCCGAGCCGGCGTTGCCACGTCAAAACGCGCCAAGGACTGCGCCTCGGCCGCTGCTTCAAGCCCGCTCTTTTTGGCATCAAAAAGATTGTTCAAAAGAACTTTGACCTCATTGGCCTTTTGCCCCACCAGCGGACGTTGGCTGGCCTCAAGCTTAGGAAGCTCAGACATAATCTGCGCCACAGCGCCCTTACGTCCCAAAAACTCAATGCGCAATGCCTCCAAAGCTTCAAGACTTGCGGCATCATTTAAGCCCGCTTCCAATTTTGGTACAAGCTGATCCAGTGCTGAAAGAAGATCCATGATTTCCCTTTATTTTTGTAATAAATAGTAGGGTTTGCTGGGGGGAACTTTTGTGTACAAAAGTTCCCCCCAGACCCCCCTCAAAAAACTTTAATAGCGATAACACCCTATTGCTTTAATTCACACCGTGCCGCAACAACACTCGGAAAGGGAAGTGGCGGAAAGAGGGAACACTGACTCAATCAAAAAAACCCACCCTACTCACATGCGGCGGCAATTTCCGTTAAGCTTTTGAGCTTTGCCGCTATTAAAATTTTTTGGGGGTGGGGGGTGTGGGGGGAGGAGACCTTTTTTCAAAAATGTCCCTCCCCCCGTAAAAAAATAATTAACAGTTCCCTTTGCATAACAAGCCCTTTACCATGATGGCAAAGGGCTTGCATCTCTCGTTATACGAGTTAAAAATTGCTGTCTAAAGCAAACAAAATTTTATTGTAATGCGGCCTTAACCACGTCCACCAATTTAGCAAAATCGTCTTTGCTGCGCACTGCCATATCGGCAAGCACTTTACGATTGAGCTCAATTTTGGCCTTTGCAAGACCATGGATAAAGCGGCTATAGGACAAGCCATGTTGACGCACACCTGCATTAATACGCAAAATCCAAAGTTTACGGAAATCACGTTTGCGAAGTTTACGTCCAATATAGGCATATTGTAAGGAACGCTCTACAGCCTCGCGAGCTGTACGATACAAACGGCTACGGCCGCCACGAAAGCCCTTGGCAAGGGCAAGATACTTTTTATGCCTGCGATGTGCGGCAAGACCCCTCTTTACACGCATGGAATACCTCCAAATACATCAAGCGAGGCGAGGATCATGCCAGCTTGATGAAAAAAATTCACATATGTCAATGGCGGAAGCATTTTGTCTGACCATTAAGGGCAAAGCAAACATTTGAAAGCTCTTTACCTTTTGACAAGGGTTATAGGCACACTGCCCACAACCGACTTACAACTTCATGCTAAAAAAGTGTAGTTTGCGGCGAGTACAAGGAAAAGTTTATTTTTGCGCAAGGAGCATACTCTTATGGTATTTGACTGGAGCAAAAATAAACTTTGACGCTGTAATCGACCACAATACGCTTTTTTAGACGTAGGGCATCATGCGACGAACGGCCTTTTCATTGGTGCTATCCACCAAAGTAGCCTGTCCAAGACGCATTTTGCGCTTTGCATTTTTCTTGGTCAAAATGTGACGCAAGTTTTGACGACGACGCTTAAATTTGCCAGTGCCTGTTACTTCAAAGCGTTTGGCGGCGGAGCGTCTGGTTTTCATTTTAGGCATGAAAATTCTCCTTCATGATATGAAAAGCTTTAGACAGCAATATACAATCTCTTTATGCGCCAGAACATATATCCTGTTGTAAACAGCGCAGTAAAGAGTGAGTAACTTGCCCTAAATTACCACGAATGGCAAGAACAAGTTACAAAAATTTTTTTGCTACATTTCCCAAGACTTAGAGCACTAAAAAGAACAAAACTAGTTTTTGGGCTTGGGAATAAGCAACATTTGCAAGGTACGGCCTTCGGCGCGGGCTTCTTGGTCCACCTTGGCAATGTCGGCAGTATCCTGCACCACACGTTCCAAAATAGCCAGCCCTCTGTCCTTATGCACAATTTCACGCCCACGGAAAAACACCGTGACCTTACAGCGGTCTCCCGCTTCTAAGAAACGACGAATATGACGCACCTTGGTTTCGTAGTCGTGGTCATCGGTCTTGGGGCGCACTTTAATTTCTTTAATTTGCACCACCGTTTGCCGTTTTTTGGCTTCTTGCTTCTTTTTTTGCTGCTCGTATTTGAACTTGCCATAGTCCATAATACGGCACACCGGCGGTTCTACATTGGAAGCAACTTCCACAAGATCCATTCCGGCTTCTTTAGCAGCTAATATGGCGTCATTGCGGGACAAAATCCCCAATTGATCACCTTCGGCACCAATGACACGCACCTCACGGGCACGAATCATCTCATTACGACGCACGCTATCTTGCGGCATTTCTCGCCGCGGTTTGGTATTAGGCGAAGCTATAGCACATACCTCTCTCTTTAAAGGGTTTTTCACAGTCGGTGCGGATGAGCTCTTCAATGGCAGCAAGCTCCATCACGCCGATATTTTCTCCTGAACGCAAACGCACACTCACGCTTTGCGCTTCCACTTCTTTGTCACCAATAACAAGAATATATTGTACTTTTGCTAATTGCGCCTCACGCACCTTAAAGCCAAGCTTTTCGTTGCGCACATCTGCAGTGACGCGAATACCTTTCTTGCCAAGCTCTTTTTCCACTTGCAAGGCAAAATCATTTTGCGCATCGGTGACAGTTAAAATACGGGCTTGTTCCGGCGCAAGCCACGTGGGCAAGGCACCGGCAAAATGCTCAATTAAAATACCTATAAAGCGTTCCAAGGAGCCCATGATGGCACGGTGTACCATGACAGGTCTGTGACGCTCACCGTCTTGCCCCACATATTCTAGTTCAAAGCGCTCAGGTAAGGTGAAATCCACTTGAATGGTGGAGCACTGCCACTCTCTGCCAATGGAGTCAAGCAATTTCACGTCAATCTTTGGCCCATAAAATGCGCCGTCGCCTTCATTGATGGTATAATCAATGCCCACACGCTGTACGGCTTGCTTAAGGGCATCGGTAGCCAGCTCCCATGCCTCGTCTGTGCCGATGCTCTTTTCGGGGCGAGTGGAAATAGCCACCTTATAATCAAAACCAAAGAGCTGCATGAGGTCACGAATAAGGGCAATAATATCAATAATTTCATTTTCAAGTTGATCGGGCATACAAATAACATGCGCATCATCTTGGGTGAACTGGCGCACACGCATAAGGCCGTGCAAGGCACCGGATTTTTCGTGACGGTGCACAAGTCCCAGCTCAAAATAGCGTTGTGGCAAGTCCCGATAGGAGCGCAAAGAATTTTTGAAAATCAGCATGTGTGAGATACAGTTCATGGGTTTTACGCCATATTGGTCTTCCTCAATGCTGGTAAAATACATATTTTCCCGATAGTTATCGTAGTGCCCAGACTTTTGCCACGTTTCTACACGCAAAAGTTGCGGCCCTTGTACGATATCATAGTTACGTTTTAAGTGCTCTTTGCGCCAGAAATCTTCTAAAATGGTGCGCATGAGCATACCCTTGGGTAGCCAAAAAACCATACCTGGAGCCACGTCTTCGTTGAAGGTAAAAAACTCCAGCTCTCGCCCAAGCTTGCGGTGGTCACGCTTTTTGGCTTCTTCTAGGCGATGTAAATATTCTTTTAATGCTTTTTCGTCGGCAAAAGCTGTGCCATAAATACGAGAAAGCATTTTGTTTTTTTCATCACCACGCCAATAAGCACCGGCTACGGAGAGCAGCTTCACGGCTTTGACATAGCTTGTGTTGGGCAAATGCGGCCCACGGCACATGTCCAAAAAGTCGCCACATTGATAAAAAGACAGGGTATCTGCGTCAATATCGGCTATGATTTCAGCTTTATATGTTTCACCAAGTTTGGTGAAATGCGCCACGGCTTCGGCCTTTGGCATGGTGCTACGCTCAAAGGGTACAGCGGCTTTGATGATATTTTTCATCTCTGCTTCGATGGCTTCTAAATCCTCGGCAGAAAAGGGGCGTTCTACGTCAAAATCATAATAAAAACCGGTCTCAATGGCAGGGCCAATGGTGACTTTAGCCTCAGGGAAAAGTTTTTGCACGGCGGCGGCCATGACGTGAGATGCGGAATGGCGGATAATTTCAAGACCCTCCGGACTATCCATAAGGACAGGGGTAAGTTCCGTAGCGTCGGTAGGTATAGGCGCAGTAATGTCTAAAAGCGCTTCGCCCACCTTGCAGGCCACCACACTTTTCATTTTTTTGCCGCTGAGCACGGATTTTAACACGTCCGCACAGCATTTTGCCGCAGCAAGACTTTCGGGGCTCACTTCCACTTTGTTTTCATCCACACACACTATCACAAAAAACTCCTGTAAATCCTATATAAAGAAAGGGGAAGGTTTTACCCCTCCCCTCTCGAATAATTATGTTGGTAGGAACGAGCAGACTTGAACTGCTGACCCCTTCCATGTCAAGGAAGTGCTCTAGCCACCTGAGCTACGCTCCTACAATGAGGCAATGGAAATACTTAGACGAATTTGTGTTTGTTGTCAACATTTTTGTGTCTTCACTGCAAAGTAAAATATAAAAAGCCCCCGTTGCATACACAACGAGGGCTTGGTTTATAAGTTTATGTATTTATAATGTCGATTATAAGCCCAATTGTGTTTTATTCACAAGAATGGTCATATCTTCTGCATCATTTCTGTATTCGGTGTAGCCACCGGTAGTCTCTTTAGCTTCCCAGCCATTAGCTTGAGAAAGTTCTGTCTTAGCATCAGCAGCCAACTTACCTTGTAAGTCTTTTGCGGCGTCAACATCATCACCAAACATAATGACTTCTACGTTCTGGATGTTTGCAGAACCATTGCCAAGAGCTGTTTTCACACCAGCAAGGGTATCTACACCAGCCAAGAGTACGTCAATACCAGCACCGCCATCTACGTCAGACTGCAAGACATCTTCAAGCTTTGGCAGAACGATAAGGTCATTGCCAGTACCGCCAAGGATAATATCACCTTGACCACCGAAGAGGACGTCATCACCACCAAGACCGAGCAAGATATCATCGCCGTCGCCGCCAAAGAGGGTGTCATCACCGTCGTTGGCAGATTCCATGGTAGCAGCTGTAGCCTTAAGAGTTGCAAGGTTACCTTGAGCAGCGTCCACAAGAGCTTGTGACAATGCTAAAGCTTCATCAGCAGTG
>CAYJHS010000101.1:1849-8746 GCA_964369815.1 uncultured Desulfovibrionaceae bacterium | reverse complement strand
TGGATGGGTAAGTTTGCACCTATGGCTGCTGCCTTAGGTTCTTCAATATGGTATACCTCACGAGGGCCAGCAGTTTGTGCAGATTGTTTCACCGCACGCTTTTCCACTTGAGTAATACCGGTAGGCACACAAATCATGATGCGAGGGCGTACTAAGTGTCGAGAGTTATGTACTTTGCTGATAAAGTAGCGCAGCATGGCTTCGGTAACTTCAAAGTCTGCAATAACACCGTCTTTCATGGGACGAATGGCTGTAATATTGCCTGGGGTTTTGCCAAGCATTCTCTTCGCGTCTTGCCCTACGGCTAGCACCACGTTGTTGCCGCGGGCATCTTTTTTTACAGCAACTACGGAAGGTTCACGTAAAACAATGCCTTGACCTTTAACATAAACACATGTGTTGGCCGTGCCAAGGTCAATGGCAAGGTCATTGGAAAAAGCCCCTAAAATGTAATCGAAAAATTTTGCCATGAATCAACACACCTTACAAATATATTGCTACGTGTGCGTAAATTGCACCCTCATAAATAAGTTGGTACTATTTTATAAAATGCACATAAAGTCAATATGTATCTTGAAAGTTCAAATATTTTTCCTTACACTTATGCGTAGAAGACAACGGAAAAAACCTTAAAAAAGAGACATAATCATGATGCTTTGGCATAGTCTTGGGACATACTTTCGCAACAAATACGGAAAGCGGGTGCAAAAAATTCCACTGGATATGGGAGCGTCTTGCCCTAATCGAGATGGAACACTTGGCACAGACGGCTGCCTTTTTTGTAATGCGCAAGGTTCCGGCTCCGGTCTATGGCAAAATGGACTCAGTCTTGAGGCACAGTGGGATACTTGGAAAAGTAAATACAAAAAAACTGATGCAAATCGCTCCTTTATGGCGTATTTTCAATCTTTTTCCAATACCTACGGGCCAGCGAAACGCTTACAAAAACTTGTGGATGCGGTGCATAGCTTACCCGAGAATATGGGCTTAAGTGTGGGCACACGCCCCGACTGTATTGATGTGGAAAAACTCGATATTTTAGCTTCTTGTCCATTACCAGAGGTGTGGATAGAGTATGGCTTGCAATCGTGCCATGCTTCAAGTCTTGAGCGTATTGCCCGCCGACATACCGTCGCAGATTCTGAAAGAGCCGTACACATGGCGGCAGAACGGGGCTTGAAGGTATGCGGGCATCTTATGGCTGGCCTGCCGGGAGAAAATACGGCGGATTTTTTGGCTACGGTGCAATGGGCTTTGACCTTACCGCTTGCCGGCTTAAAAATACACAGTCTATATGTATGTCGAGAGAGCGCACTGGAAATGTGCTATCGTCAAGGGAAGTATGTTCCACTAGATATGGATGATTATATTAATATGTTAGCAAGGGCTTTACCACTTATCCCTTCTAGTATTGTTATGCACCGTTTAACGGGTGACCCGGCACCGGGGGAATTGCTTGCGCCGCAGTGGGTTAAGGAGAAACGTCCGGTGCTTACGGCACTTATTCATCGCTTGCAGGGACAAGGCACATGGCAAGGTAGTGCGGCGGATGCAGTAGAAGGCCGACCCCAGTGGTACGGTGGCTAGGTTACTGAAGTAGGATACGAACGAGCAGGTGTTGTGATCACCCCGATCATGGCATTGGTTTTAAATTGAATTTTTCTGAATATGGCATTGTAATTTATAGTATTTCTTGGGGAGTGCTTTGGTGCTAGCAGAGGACTCCCCAGAGCGACTAAAATAGAATCACCATTATGTTTACCTATCCTCAATGCAAGGCAATTCCGGTGCAAGTGGTGTCAGGCTGTGTAATCCTTTAGCATTGAAGGTAAAGAGTGTTTTAATGCCCACGGTACCTTGGTTTTCTATACTTATACAGGGGTGCAAAGCAAGGATGACACTGTTCTCGTGCAGGTCTTGCTTGCTGACTTTAAGGGGCAGTAATTCTTCGTCCATGTTGAGCCCTACGCCATGGCTGTAGAGTACAAAGTGAGGGTTTTTTTGTTGCACTTCAGATTGTGCACTGTGCAAAATATTTTTTAATGCCGCTAGATCCATGTTAACAGCGCTATTAACCTGCTGTATGACATGTTCTAAAAAATTATAGCACTGTGCGTGGGCTTCATGGGCCTCTGGGGTAAGAGCATTTTTTGCGCCGCCGCCAATGGTCACGGCCATGTCACTGTGATAACCTTCCCAAGTAAAACCAGTATCAATGGTGAGTAGGGTGTTTTTTTGCCAGACACTGCCGGCATAGCCCATGTGTGGTATGGCGGGATGTTCACCTTTATACGCACTCATGCCAGAAAAGGTGGGGGGCAGGAGAGAATTTTTACCCGTGGCAATGCCGCCAAGAAAAATTTCGGCGCCAAATTGTTGTTTACGCAACATGCCACCGTGCCCCAAAGAGAAGTAGCACTTCCACACGGCGCTGGCGATTTCTTGCTCATTCATACCGGGGGCAATGTTATTTAGGATATGTTCAGAAAGTGCAGCATGTTGCATGGTGGCAGCGTACTGTATGCGCTCTATTTCATAGGGGCTTTTTGTACTACGAGCCATGTCGAGTACTGCGTCGCCGGCAATAAAGTTATATTCGGTAAGGCGGCTTTCTAGCATTTGCGCTAAAGACCACGTAAGCGCACGCATTTCAACCCCAACATTGCCCTCAAGGGGGACGCCAAAATCTGCACACAGGCTGGGAATTTGCGTATAAGACTTAAAGGAAGTGATGTTGGTGAGCGGACTTTCTAGACGGCAACGCTCTGTAGCTTTACGCACCATGAGCACCGGTGCGCCACTGCGTGGGAGCCATAGCAGGCCATTGGCACGAGTGCCGGTTAAATAATAGATGTTTGTGCGGGAAAAAACTATGATTCCCGATGCTTGCGGGAGAAGTTCAGCCATGAGGCTTTGGCATTTTTCATGGCGTATGCGTAATTCTTCCATGGGGAAACGTGTGGCAGTAAAAGGCATTATTCAACCTCAATTATATTATAATCATCACCAGTTATGGAAATACCACCGGCCTGAGTTACCACAAAGGTATTTTCCACTCCTACCATACCTATGCCGGCAAAACCCACTTTAGGCTCAATGGCAAGTGCCATGTCTTCGTGCAAAGGGAGATCAAAACGGTTGGCAAGCACCGGAAATTCATCAATAACAAGGCCGATTCCATGCCCCAAGAACGGCACTTGATTGCCACCAATGCCCATGAAGTTTTCTGCAATGCCGAGTTTTTCTGCGCGCTCTTTGGCCTTGTGCCAAATTTCTGAAGGGAGAACACCAGGCTTAAGCTCTTCGGCTGCACGTTGCTGTATTTCAATGCAAGCATCATGCGCCTTGCGTACTTCTGCAGGTAAGGAAGCAACTTTGCCGGAATAATATACTTGTGTTTTATCGGTATGATAGCCTTCCAGTACGTAGCCAATATCTAGGGTAAGAATCTGATTTTTTTGCCAAATGCTTTTGCCATCACCCATATAGGGGAGGGCAGGATGTTCACCCTTAAGTCCTAAGGGGCCATTGAAGTGACTGGGATAATTGCCATTATCGCCTGCTGCAATGTGCCCTAAAAAGCATTCTTCACCAAAATTTCCAAGACGGTTCATGCCGCTGTGTCCTAGACCAAAAAAGACCTCCCAAGAAATGTGAGCAATGTCTTTTTCACTCATGCCAGCTTGCATGCGTTGTGGTAAAATATGGCAAATTCCTTCATTATGCCTTGCACCGGCAATGCGCATTTTATTGAGTTCCCATGCAGACTTGCGAGAGCGTGCGTGCATAATGATACTGTCGGCAGACACAAAGGTGTGTGGCTCATTGTTATGATTTAGAGCTTCTTGCAATTGTGTGGCAAGATTCCAAGGTAGTGCTGCCATTTCTGCTGCTATGGTGGGCGTGAGCGGACATGCGTATTCTTTGCAAAATGCTGGAATATCAGCAAAAGATTTTATGCTACAGATGTTTTTCAGAGGGCTTTGACTACTGTAAAGGTCAACTAATGAAAAGGGGGACGTGGATCGTGTGTCTGGCTCAAAAAGCATCAGCAAGGAAGGAGAACCGTCTGCGGGCAGCCAAAAAACGCCATGCGCATAAGCGCCTGTTAGGTAGTATAGGGATAAACGAGAGAAAAAAAGCATGCCGCCGGCATTGGGGGTAAAGCTTTGTGCCAGTTCTTGGCATAGGGAGTGCCTACGCTGTAATTCACTGGCGGGAATTTTTTCTGCAGTGGGAAGTGGGGGTACAAGCATGAATAATCCTCGAAACTAAATTTTAGGTACCTTATAATTTTTAGTGGCGTCTGACAAGTTGTGGCTGCTTGGCTAATATAATGATATATAGATAGAAATTATATTTATTTCACAGTAAAATGTATACAATTTGTGTAATATATTTTCTCGTGCAAAAAAAATTGCACTTTTCATAATATAAGCGTATGTGTAGCTTTTGGGAGCTAACATGTTTTTGGATACACGTTTAAAAAAGATTTTAGAAAATGCAAAAAGTGTTGCCATTATAGGCGCTAAGGATAAACAAGGGCAACCTGTGGACATGGTTGGGCGGTATCTAATGGCTGCCGGGTATACCGTCTATCCTGTACATCCCGTGCGGGAAAATGTGTGGGGTTTGCCTACCTATAAAAGTCTTGTGGATATTCCATATCAAATAGATATTATTAATGTTTTTCGTGCTCCTGCGTATTGTCTTGCCCATGCTGAGGAAGTGCTTGTGCGCCAAGGGCAGGGAAAGATGATCCAGTGTTTTTGGATGCAAGAAGGGATTTTTTCCCCAGAAGCGGCACAATTGCTTGACGGGCATAATATCCAAGTTGTGGAAAATATGTGCATTAAAACGGTGCATAAGCAATTTTGGGGAGAATAAAAAATGCCAGAAGTTTTTGACTGTCGCATGTGCGGATATTGTTGTGAGGGGCAAGGTGGTATTGTGGTAAGCCCTACAGATTTAGATAGAATTTGTCAGCACCTTGAGCTAGATTCCACCACCTTTACCGAACGCTATGGCTGTGTACAAAATGGTAAGTTGAAAGTTCGCACCGGTGATGATGGTTTTTGCATTTTTTTTGAAAAGGGTAGGGGCTGTGGTGTGCATGTGGCAAAGCCTGATATTTGCAGAGCATGGCCGTTTTTTCGTGGTAATATGATAGATAGTGAAAGTTTTTTTCTTGCTAAAGAATACTGTGCTGGTATTTGCCGTGAGAGTACCCATGCAGAGTTTGTCGTTGCTGGAAAAAAATACTTGCAAGACAATGCTTTGCAAGCAAGCAATGCTAAAACAGAAGCCCATGCGCTTTTTTCACTTGATACTAAAATAGTAAAATAACTTTACTGGTCGGATTGTTTTTATTATGAGGAAAAGTCGTCAAATAAGCCTTAAAGAGTGCTATGAAGCTTTACAACTTCCTAAAAATGCAAGTCTTGAGGATGTAAAAAAATCTTACCGGAGACGAGCTTTTGAGTTACATCCAGATTTAAATCCAGATAATCCCAGCGCCAGTAAGCAGTTTCAATTGCTCAATGAAGCTTACGTAGCTCTTTCGCAAATTTTACAAACTGACGAGGGCGCTCGTAAAGAGTCAGCGAAAGAAGAAAATAAAAAATCCACCACGCACACGACCTATTCTCGCCCAAAGCCGCAGTACGATGCTGCTCAAAAAGCACGTGAAGAAGCACAGCAAGAAGAAGCGCGTAAGCGTCAAGAACAAGCTTTCAAGCGTCAAGAAGAAGCACGCCAAGAACGTTTGCGCAGAGAAAAAATCCGCCAAGATAAAGAGCGTGAGGAAAAGCTGCGTCGAGAACGTTTGCACCAAGAAAAAATTCGTCAGGAAAAGCTACGCCAAGAAATGCTGCGCCAAAAGGCAGCTACACAAGCGGCTAAAGAAAAAGCCGCTCAGGAAAAAGCTGCTCAGGAAAAAGCCGCTCGTGAAGAAGCAGCCCGTCAAAAAGCAGCACAAGAACAAGCTGCCCGCGCGCAAGCACAAACGGCGCAAAATGCACAACCTACTGCACAAGAGCAGGCTGAAATTCGTCAAAAAGCAGAGGAAAGTCGTCAGCGTGTAGCAAACGAAGCCTACGAGAAAGAAGATGTTCTGCGTGATCTTTTGGATGATCCTTTTGCTCGGCGTGTGTTTGAAGATATTTATAGTGAAGTACACAAGCAAAACTCTGAAAAAAGTACACAAGGTACTGCTAATACAGCTAAAAATGCACAAGATACTACAGCCAACCCTACAGCCAATCCTGCAGCCAGTGCAGAACAAAAGGCACCTTCTGCTCCGCAAGCGGCTTCGCAACCACCGCCTGTGGTTGAGGTGGACCTTGGTGACAATAAAGCTTCTTTGCATATGGCTAATTCTTTTTCAGATAAGATTAAGGGCTGGTTTAAACAACAAATTGATGATGAGCAAACCATACGCATGCCGGCTTCCACTTTGTTTGTAGGCTCTCGTATTCGTTTACAAATTCGGCGTGGCCTTTCAGAAGATTTAAGTACCGTAGAAATTGTCTTACCGCCAGATTTTGTGGTGGGTAAACCTATACGTTTACGTGGCCTTGGCAAGAGGGTAGGCAAGTGGCAGGGTGACTTATATTTGACCATCGAAAGTAAATGATTGCCTTTGGTGGCTTTGTATTATATGATGTTTCGATAAACCAATTTCTCGAGGATTTCTCATGAGTGATACTACCAAAACAGTTGTACAAGAAGCGGAAGCAGGTGGCGAAGATTTTGCCAGCCTTTTAGAAACATATAATAGTTCTTCCACACGCTTACAACCTGGTCAAAAAATAAGCGCCACCGTCATTGCCATGTCGGGTGAAAATGTTTTCCTTGATGTGGGCGTGAAAGTGTATGGCATTATGGAACGAAAGGATA
>CAYJHS010000101.1:0-1839 GCA_964369815.1 uncultured Desulfovibrionaceae bacterium | reverse complement strand
TTGGTGATACCATTGAAGCTTGGTTGACATCTGTCAGTGCCAACTAAATTCGCCTTTCTCGTAGTGGTAGCGGTGTAACTGCTTTAGAAGATGCGCGTGATGCTGCTATTCCTGTAGACGGAAAGGTCTTAAATGCTTGTAATGGTGGCTTTAATGTAGAAGTTATGGGCAAACGTGCTTTTTGTCCCAGCAGTCAAATGGGGCGTGGTTCTTTCGATGACCCAAATTCTGTCATTGGGCAGACTTTTACTTTCCTTATTACCCGCATAGAAAGCCAAGGACGCAATATTGTTGTTTCGCACCGTGCCTTTATGGAGTGTGAGCGCAAAGAGTCCATGGCAAAACTTTTAGAGACCCTTAAAGAAGGTGACACCATCGAAGGACGCATCACCCGCCTTGCTCCTTTTGGTGCCTTTATCGAAATTGCCCCCAGCGTGGAAGGCATGATTCATATTTCAGAATTGACATGGTCACGCATTGGCAGCGCCGATGAAGCTGTGAGTGAGGGTGACCTTATTCGCGCTAAAGTGCTTTCCATGACGCAAGATGCCAAGGGGAATGCACGTATTTCTCTTTCTCGTAAGCAAGCAGAAGGCGATCCTTGGGCTGATGTGGAAAATCGCATCAATGCGGGTGACATTGTTTCCGGCAAAGTTGTGCGTCTCACCAGCTTTGGTGTTTTTGTAGAAGTGCTTCCCGGCATTGATGGCCTTGTGCATATTTCTGAAATGTCTTGGACAAAGCGTGTGCATAAACCACAAGATTTCGTGGCTGTGGGCGACACTGTACAAGTAAAAATTAAAGAATTTTCTTATGCACGCCGGCGTTTATCTCTTTCTATGCGTGACGCTGAGTCTGATCCTTGGGCAAGCGTTGGCGCAGAGTTTCCTGTGGGTAGCACGGTAAATGGTACAGTAGAAAGCCGTGCGACTTTTGGCTATTTTGTCAATATTGCTCCGGGTGTTACTGGACTTTTACCCAATGCTGTCATTAAAGAAGCAAAAAATAGTAAGGAACTTTCAAACCTTGAAAAAGGGCAAACAGTGACCCTAAAGGTAGTATCCATGGATTTGGATAAGCGCCGTCTTGGTTTAGCTTCTGTGGAAAGTGACATCGAAGAAGATACTTCTTGGAAGGCACATACAAAATCTGCATCTTCTAAGGAAGCAGTTGATAATTCTGGCTCTTTTGGTAATCTTGGTGCAGCTTTTGCGGCTGCTATGGATAAGAAAAAAGCCTAGACGGGATTTTTTGATGTATATAGAGGGTATGCCCATTTATTGGGCATGCCCATTTTTTTGGCACATCACTGCCTTGTTTTTGGGCAGATTATAATAGTGGTATTTTCGCTTAGTCGCCAAAGTAAGTAATAGCGTCATGTTTGATAGTAAAAAGACTAAGAAAAGTTGGCACAGAAAATGCTATAGGTATAATAGCTATGAGAGGAGGCATAAAGCTTTGACGAGGAAGGTCATGCAAGCGATATGTTCATAGCAAAAAGTTTGGTAATTATTTCTTTATACCAAAGAGGCTTTTTGTAAGGGGTTTTGAGGAAGGCTTTTTTACAAAAAGGAAAAGGGGGACATATCCCCCTTTTTTTGTGCCTGATGTCCAATTTATTTCTTATGTAAACTCTTTCAAAATCGTCCTTTTCAGCACGCCCCGAAAATTCATCGTTTCACGACACAGCAAAGCTGTGCCTACTCTTAATTTTCGGTTGCATCAATGTATTGATGCAACTCCCCCCTTTCGAGCTTTGTTGCGGCAGGATGTATCTTTAAACAATGAAATATCATCGCATTGAAAGTTTTTTGAAGGGGGGTCTGGGGGGAAACTTTT
>CAYJHS010000100.1:0-8774 GCA_964369815.1 uncultured Desulfovibrionaceae bacterium | reverse complement strand
AGTTTTTTGAAGGGGGTCTGGGGGAAACTTTTGTTCACAAAAGTTTCCCCCAGAAGAACTCTCCTAAAACGTTATCGAATCATAAATGCGCACTAAAAGCCTTGCCAAAGCTCTTCTCTTTTGATATTTGTTACTAATAAGACTCATTGTTTACTTTTTTTGCCTTATAATTTTTAGTGTCATTTTGTTGTAAATGTTCAACTTCAAACAGTTTTAAGGAGAAAGTATGTCTGACAAAAAACTCACTACCACATCTGGTTGTCCTGTAAGTGGCAGCACCAATGTTACTACTGCCGGTAAGCGTGGCCCTATGCTTTTGCAAAATCCTTGGTTCTTAGAAAAACTTGCCCATTTTGATCGGGAAGTTATTCCGGAGCGTCGCATGCATGCTAAAGGTTCTGGCGCTTATGGCACATTTACCGTAACTCATGATGTGACACCTTATACTAAGGCAAGTATGTTTGCTAATATTGGTAAGAAAACGGATTTATTTTTGCGATTTTCTACCGTAGCAGGCGAACGTGGTGCCGCTGATGCAGAAAGAGATATCCGTGGCTTTGCTGTGAAATTTTACACAGACCAAGGCAACTGGGACATGGTGGGCAACAATACTCCTGTTTTCTTTATGCGTGACCCTTTAAACTTTCCAGACCTCAACCACGTTGTAAAAAGGGACCCAAAAACCCACGTACACAACCCCACAAGCAACTGGGATTTTTGGACATTACTTCCTGAAGCCCTGCATCAAATCACCGTTCTTATGAGTGATCGTGGCATCCCTGCAAGCTACCGCCATATGCACGGCTTTGGCAGTCATACTTACAGTTTGATTAATGCCAAAAACGAGCGTTTTTACGTTAAGTTTCATTTTGTATGCCAGCAAGGCATCAAAAACCTGACCGATGCAGAAGCTGAGGCCATTATTGGTAAAGACAGAGACAGTCACCACCGTGACCTTTTTGAAGCTATTGAGCGCGGAGAATTCCCTAAGTGGACGTTATTTTTCCAAATTTTGTCTGAAGCCGACGCGCTAAAACTTCCTTATCATCCTTTTGACCTGACAAAGGTCTGGTATCATGAAGACGCACCCATGTACGAAGTTGGCGTCCTTGAGCTGAATAAAAACCCTGAAAACTACTTTGCCGAGGTTGAGCAAGCCGCGTTTAATCCTGCTAATATTGTACCCGGCATTGGTTTTTCGCCAGACAAAATGTTACAAGGGCGACTTTTCTCCTATGGAGATGCCCAGCGCTATCGCCTTGGTATTAATCATCATCTTATCCCTGTAAACAAAGCTCGTTGCCCCGTTCATAGCTATCACAGAGACGGTGCCATGCGTGTAGACGGCAATTTTGGCGCCACTACTCCTTACGAGCCAAACTCTTTTGGTGAGTGGCAGCAGCAAACAGAGTTCCGCGAGCCGCCCCTTGCTTTGGAAGGTGCAGCGTGGGATTGGGATACACGTGAAGATGATGACGACTACTACACCCAGCCAGGCAAACTCTTTGCACTTATGAGTGATGCACAAAAACAAGTACTTTTTGAAAACACCGCTCGTGCTATGTGTGGTTGCCCTGAATTTGTTATGGATCGCCACATCGAAAATTGTACAAAAGCCGACCCCGCTTATGGCGCAGGTGTAGCTGCTGCTCTTAAAACCATTTGTGGCAAAAAATAATTGCTGAGTGTAGCTTTGTTCCTTTCTGAATTTGATTGCGGCAACAAACACGTTTAACAATGTCGTAACGTCACATTGAAAGTTTATGGAAGTGAGATTTGGAGGGACAACTTTTGGCGACAAAAGTTGTCCCTCCAGCAGTTTTTACAAGTTTCAATACCAAAATTTTACTAAAACATGTGACAAAAAAAACTTGCTATAAACACTATCATAGTGTAGTATTAAAAAATATGTGTAGGAAAGGTACGTTCTTACGTACCTTATAATAGTATTGAGTACACTTCTGACAAGGTCGCGGTGTTTATGCTATCACGTTTTTTCCATTCTTTCAAAAATTCTAAATACTTCAAGCCAGAAGCCTTTATGGCAGGTGTTGTAAGCTTAGAGGCGTCTAAAACCAGCGAAGTTGTACTCTATATTGTTGGCGCAATCCTTCTTTGTATTCCATTGCTTTTATATATTCTTTCAAAATTTAAGAAAGTAGAAGAAGAAGAGTGTTTTAATTTCACCTTAGACAGTGATGGTGTCGTTAAGCAAGTATTATTTAAAGCAAAAGAAAACCAAGCCCATTTTGATCTTGTCTGTACTCGCCTTGGCATCAAACAGCGTCATATCGAAGCCTTTTTTATTCCCAATGAACAGGAAGAAGGCATGGTGCTCCACTATTTGGAAGAAAATTCCGATCCAAACCTCAAGCCAGCCGATCAACATTCAGACGAAAAAATTTGTTCTTCGCAAGAACAGTTTTCCTATTCTTATGTCATCTTATACATACCGGAAGGAAATGTTACCGTTGGTTGGGATGACGCTCCCATTGAGGTGTATTTTGAGCTCAATGCACGAGGGCAAGGTACCTTGTACCACTTTGCCTCCTTTGTGCAGAAAATTTTCAAAATCGGCGGCAAGACTTACTTACAAATCATCCACCCCACCGTTTTAAGCGACTCTCAGTCTAAAGAAGAGGTACGCATTGAGCCGGAACCAGACACCATTGAAGTAGCTTCCATCTGGCTTTATCCCAAGTATAGCCACTTTTTGCCTGCAAAAATGTCAGAACTTGGCAAAGCCATGGGTACCTTTCACCCTGACGGCGATAGCGATTTTCGTATTATTAATATTTCAGCCACGGGAGCTCGTGTGCGCTTCTTACGTGACGACCTAGAAAAGCTTCCTTTTGATGTTGAAAAACATGTGGAAGCCTGCCTTTTCCTATCCATAAAAACTACCCACGAAAGATCTAAGCGCATGATGCTTTGGCTTATGTGCGAGTGTAAGGGGCTTGCCCCGTGCCAAGATGAAGATTGTGTAGACGTGCGTTTTACCTTCACCCATTGGGAACAAATTTTTGAGCAAACATCTAATATTCAATGGAAAACAGCCACCAATGTACATCGAGTACCACCTCTTTTACATTGGCTTATGGCAAGCACCAGCGCACAAACAAAAGAAAATTAACTAGGCGAAGGGAAAGCACACCTGCATTCTTTATACGCCCACGCAACAAAGGGTTCATGTGCTGCTACGGTGGGGACAGCCACCACACAAGGCGTATCATAACTATGCAAACGCACGATGGCATCCCTCAGTGCAGAAAATTTTTCTTGCGTTGTCTTAAAAATGCACACACATTCTTCATTATGCACAATTTCCCCCTGCCAATGGTATACAGACTGTATGGACGGAAAAATATTAACTCCGGCAGCAAGGCGTTGCTCCACTGCATGATTGGCAATTTTTTTTGCCTCGCTATCATCCTTTGTTGTCACATAAACAAGTAACATAATTCCCCCTTACATACGTATGTTTTTCACACAATAATAAAAATCACGCGCAACGGTCAACCATAAAGGACAATACATAATGAGCCTAAAAAAAAGAGCAAAGCTTATCCAAGATGCTCTAGCACAAAAATACCCCGAGCCAGAACCCCATCTACATGCCAGTACTGCGTGGCAGCTAGTGGTGGCGGTAGTCCTCTCAGCACAATGTACCGACGCTCGGGTTAATCTCGTTACCCCTGAACTATTTGCCCGCTGGCCTGACCCAAAAAGTTTAGCCAAGGCCCCCATTGCCGATGTAGAAAAAGTCATCCACTCTACTGGATTTTATCGCAATAAAGCAAAAAATATCGTCCACGCAGCACAACGAGTCATGGATCACTATGGCGGCAAAGTCCCCCAAAATCTTGCCGATCTCATCACTCTGCCGGGTGTTGCTCGCAAAACTGCCAACGTAGTGTTGTGGACGGCTTTTGGGATGAATGAAGGCATTGCTATCGACACCCACGTGGGGCGCATTGCTTTTCGTTTAGGGCTTACCAAGAGCACCGCCCCCCTTGTGGTGGAAAAGGATTTAATGGCACTTTTTCCTCGTGAACATTGGGGAAGTTTAAATCATCGTTTAGTATGGTTTGGCAGACATATATGCGATGCGCGAAAACCCCTATGTGAACAGTGCGAAATGGAACATTTTTGCCCTAAAATTGCATGGATTTCTCCTAAAAAAAATAAAATATAACCTTAATAAAAAAAACATAAAAACTTGTGTTTAAGAACGCTATGTGTTATATTTTCAATCAATTGAACACATAACGTAACTAGCGTAATTTACAAATTAAATTACAAAGGAGCACCCGTGGAAACACTTTTACAAACCCCCCTGCACGCTTGGCACAAAGCGCAAGGCGCCAAGATGGCTGACTTTGCCGGTTGGGACATGCCAATCCAATATGCCGGCATCATTGCTGAACACGAACACACCCGCACCAACGCTTCCCTCTTTGATATTTGTCATATGGGGGAATTTTTAGTAAGTGGGGCCGGTGCTACAGTCGCCCTGTCAAAAACCCTCACTCAAAACTTTGAAACTTTAAGCATCGGCAAATGTCGTTATGGCTTTTTGCTTAATGAAAACGGCACTATCATTGACGACCTCATTGTTTATCGGATGGAAGAAGAGTCTTTCCTCCTCGTGGTAAATGGGGCTCGTACGGAAAGGGACTTTGCCACTCTCAAAGAGCGTTTGCCTAACACCGTAGAACTCAAAGACATCTCCATGAGCATGGCAAAGTTGGATCTACAAGGCCCTAAAGCTTTAGAAGCACTAGAGTCTTGCTTTGGGAAAGATTTTCTCCATCTTGGGTATTTTTCCTTTGAAGAAGATGAATTTGAAGGAGAAAAAATCCTCATCAGCCGTAGCGGCTACACCGGAGAACTTGGCTATGAGCTTTACCTACCTTGGGACAAAGCCCTTACCTTGTGGGAAAAGCTCCTGCAAAATCCACTGGTAAAACCCGCTGGCCTTGGTGCGCGTGACACGTTGCGCCTTGAGGCTGGTCTCCCTCTTTATGGGCATGAGCTGGATGAGGCACACAATCCTGCCGAAGCTGGTTTTGAAAAAATGCTCACCAGCACTGCGCCCTTTGTGGGGCGTGAGCACCTCAAAAATGTGCAAGAAGTTTTGCTCGCCTTGCGCATTGAAGGCCGCAGAGCAGCAAGAGCCGGTGATAAAATTGCTCTTGTTGACAATACAGAAGTGGGAATTGTCACTAGCGGCTCTTTTGCGCCTTCGCTAGGTTATGTCATAGCTTTTGCGTGGGTAAAAGCAGAGCATGCCAAAAACACCGAGTTTCAAGTAGTTACTGCCAAAACAAGTTTAGCAGCTACAGTAGTGCAAACCCCCTTCTATACCGAAGGTACAGCACGCATAAAACTTGCGTAATCATTTTTACTATTACCCTAAATAAAATAACAATATAGGAGTTTCTTATGACTAATCCCAAAGAGCTTTTGTACGACAAAACCCATGAATGGATCCGTGTAGAAGGTGACGAAGCTGTCATCGGTATCACCGATTTTGCCCAAGCCGCCCTTGGTGACGTAACCTATGTGGACTTACCCGAAGAAGGCGCCACCCTCACCGCCGGTGAAGAGTTTGGTTCCATTGAATCTGTTAAGGCCGCCAGTGAACTTTTTGCCCCCATAAGCGGCGAAGTTGGTGCTGTAAACGAAGCTCTCAATCATGGACCGGAAGGGGTCAATGCTGACCCCTATGGGACGGCTTGGATGGTACGTGTAAAGCTCAGCGAAAAACCAGAGAACCTCATGGATGCCGCTGCTTACGAAGCTTTTTGCGCCACTGAAGCACATTAAAAAATACCTATAGGAAAGGAGTGTGTTTATTAAGTGCACTCCTTTCCTACGGTGTCAGAAGTATTTTACCCACCCTTTAGCATAGAACTTAGGTGAATTTATGCCCTATATTCCGCATACTTCCGCAGAAGTGCAAGAAATGCTTGCACGCATTGGCGTAAAGACCATGGATGACCTTTTTGCCGATATCGAACCTTCCATGCGTCCAAAATCTTTTGACCTTCCTGCCAGCCGTAGTGAAATGGATGTCTGTGCACACCTTGAAAAACTTGCGGCAAAAAACGCTCACGGTATAACAAGCTTTTTGGGAGCCGGTTTTTATGACCATTCCATTCCCAAAGCTGTAGACGCTCTCACTTCTCGTGGGGAATTTTACACTGCCTACACCCCCTATCAACCCGAGTATTCTCAAGGTACTTTGCAGGCTATTTTTGAATATCAAACCGCCGTTACTCGCCTTTTTGGTATGGACTGCTCCAACGCTTCAGTCTATGACGGTGGTTCTGCCCTATTTGAAGCAGCACTTATGTCCATGCGCCAAACCAAGCGTCATAAAATTATTATCGATGGCGGCGTTAACCCCATTTGGCGCAAAATGGTAGAAGGCTACTCCAGTAATTTGAAAATGGAAATTGTCACCGTGCCCCATGCCGGTGGCCGTCCCGATTTTGTTGCCCTCAAAAATGCCGTAGACAACACTTGCGCCGCCATTATGGTGCAAAACCCTAACTTCTTCGGCAGTATTGAAGATTATTCTGAACTGTTTGCCCATGCCAAAAGCCAAAAAGTGCTCTCCATCATGTCCGTCTACCCCATCATGCAGGCCGTCATGAAGACCGCAGGCGAAATGGGCGCCGACGTGGCCGTGGCTGACGGTCAGGCACTTGGTATGCCTTTGTCCTTCGGTGGCCCCTATCTTGGCATCATGACCTGTCGCAAAGAGTATATCCGTCAATTCCCCGGACGTATTTGTGGACGCACCGTGGATGTTGACGGCAAAACCGGTTATGTGCTTACACTACAAGCCCGTGAACAGCACATCCGCCGTGCCAAGGCCACGTCCAATATCTGCTCCAACCAGTCTCTGTGCGCTTTGCGCAGCATTGTCTATCTCTCGCTCCTTGGCCCAGAGGGTCTGCAACGGGTGGCATTACTTGGCATGGAAAATGCCCGCTATGCCGCCGAAAAATGGACAAGCATTGCCGCTGTGAATCTTTTAAACGACGCTCCTTATGGCAATGAATTCGCCTTGACCCTACCTTGCTCTGCCAAGGAACTTGCCGGAAAAATGCTCGAACACGGCTTTGCCATTGGCTTTCCTGTGGATGCTTACTATCAAGATATGGACAATGTGCTACTTGTGGCCTGCACAGAAAAAACCACCAAAGAACAAGTGGACGCCCTCATCAGCGCTGTAAAAGGAGTTCTGGCATGAAAACACTCTTTGAAAAATCCGTAAAAGGCCGCACGGCGGTCATCCCACATGCGCCCAGCAAAAGCGCAAAAGATATGTTACCTGATGGGCTTTTGCGTCAAAATCCCCTCAAAATGCCCGAATTGTCCGAGCTGGACGTAGTGCGCCACTTCACACTCCTTTCTAAGAAAAACATGAGTGTTGACGGGAACTTCTATCCGCTTGGTTCTTGTACCATGAAGTATAATCCCAAATTCACCGAAGCCGTAGCTGCTAATCCTGGTTTTGCCAACGTGCATCCGGCCTTAGCCCAGCTGGCAGGCGGTGAAGCATACACCCAAGGCGCTCTCGAGTGCATATGGCACTTTGAAAAGCTCATGTGCGAAATTACCGGCATGGACAGCTACACCATGCAACCCATGGCCGGCGCCCACGGCGAATTCACCGGTGTACAGCTTATTGCCGCCTATCATCGTGACCGTGGTAACAAAAAAACCAAGATTATCTGCCCCGACTCAGCCCACGGTACTAACCCTGCCTCGGCTGTGCTTGCCGGTTATGAAGTGGTCAACATCACCTCCAAAGACGGCATCATTGACCCTGTCGCCCTTGACGCTGCCATTGATGATGACGTTGCTGGCATCATGATGACTTGCCCTAACACTCTGGGCTTGTTTGAAAATCACTTAAAGCACATTGTAGAAAAAATCCGCTCCGTGGACGCCCTACTCTATTATGACGGCGCAAATATGAACGCCATCATGGGCAAAATGCGCGTGGGCGACGTAGGTTTTGACGTAGTTCACTGGAATGTACACAAAACCCTTGGCACCCCCCACGGCGGCGGTGGCCCAGGTGCTGGCCCTGTGGGTGTCTCTGCACGCTTGACCCCATACATGCCCATTTCTCGAGTTGAAAAAAAGGACGACGGGACTTTCTACCTTAACTATGACTACCCAAAATCCATTGGCTACATTGCGCCATTCTATGGTTCTTTCAGCATCTTCCTGCGCGCTTATGCCTATGTACTACGCCTAGGCGGAGAAGGCCTAACCCGCGCCTCCGAATATGCTGTGCTTAATGCCAACTACCTTAAAAAACTCGTGGAGCACTTCTTAACTATTCCGTATCCACGCATTTGTGGGCATGAATTTGTAGCTTCAGCCCCTGAAGGAACTCGTGCCCTTGATATAGCCAAAGGTCTCCTAGACAAAGGTTATCATGCCCCTACCATTTACTTCCCACTCATCGTGCCCGAGTGCCTTATGGTAGAACCTACGGAAACGGAAAGTAAACAAACCATGGACGAGTTTGCCGCAACCCTTGAAGAGATTGTCAAACTCGGCTTGAGTAACCCAGAAGCCCTGCAACAAGCCCCCACCACCACGCCTGTGCGTCGCCTTGACGAAGCACTTGCCGCGCGGAATATGGTCTTAACGCAAGATATGGGTGAATAGTAATTATTTGTAATTTGTGGGGGGGGGGGGGGGTTAAAAAAAAAAAAGGGAGCCCCCCCCCCCCCCCCCCGCCC
>CAYJHS010000099.1:0-8809 GCA_964369815.1 uncultured Desulfovibrionaceae bacterium | reverse complement strand
GTGCATATGAGAATGTTTTTTGCGTTATGAAAATTTATACCAATGGAGATAAAAAACTATTGCGAAAACAAAAGCTTACAACGATATGGCATTGTAATTTATCGTATAGTAAAATATATGATTTTTTAGATAGATATCGTAAATATTACTATATAGGTGCACCCGATGAGGCTTTTGATAGAGCTTTACATGGAAGTTGTTTTAAATAAGAAGCGTTAGCATAGTTAAATGCAAACTATATGCAAATACGGAAACCTTTAATGCTGAACCATATAACTTAAAGGCTAAAATCATGGCCAATTGAAAAGGTTTTTTTGATGAAAGATGATGTTCTCTTGAATAATACCAATTTAAATAAAAAATTGGCAAACTTAAATGAAGTTTTTGCCCCACTTACTCGGCTAAATATTCAATATAATAATGCGCTTACTTCGTTTGCGCAGCAGATACAAAGGAACTTCAATTTAACCTTTGCGCCCGCCTTAATAGAACTAGGAAAATCAGTAAAAAAAGCTCTTGAGCCATTTTCAAAATTTATTGAATTTATACAACCATACCAAAAAATGGGTGAAGTTATTTTTGTGTATTGGAAACCTTTACACAATGATTTTACAGAAAAGATAAAACATTGTGATGATATAAATGATGTGCTTGAAGAATTTTGTACACAGAATAGCTTTGCACATGTTGAAGAAACTATTGTGTCATGTAGGCGACATGCATTATTACAGGGTAATATACAACTATTTTTAGAAACGATATATTGTTTTAGGGATAAAAAATTTCATATTGCTTGTTTAGGACTATTTGCCTTAATTGATGATATATTATCTATTGTTAGTGAACAGCATACAAATGTTAGAATACAAGAGAGATATGAAAAAATTTTAGAAAGGCTTGATAACACAAGTTTATCACATTCAGCAGAACAAAATGACCTTATCCTGCTTATGACGGTAAGAAAAGCTATTGAAATAATATCTCAAAAGTCAGATTTTACAGGAGATGAACCAGAACTCTTGAATAGACATTGGTTTATGCATGGTAGAAGTAGAAAGGAAGTGACGCAGTTAGATTGCATTAAACTTCTAAATTTACTGTACGGCCTATTACTTTTATCAGATATGGCACATAGAGAAGATTAGTATGAAAACAAGCTGGAAAACATTAAAACTTGGCAGTATTGCTCCTTTTATTTACGGCAAAAGCCTTACTGCTCAAAATAGGTTGTCAGGTGAATATGATGTGTACTCTTCTGGCGGGATTTGTGGGAAATCTGATAAAAAGTTAGCTGAAAATGGTATTATTGTTGGGCGCAAAGGGTCAGCAGGAAGTTTATTTTATAGTAAAAGACCGTTTTTTTGTATTGATACAGCTTTTTATATAGATAAAGTGTCATCGGAATGCGACATAAAATTTATTTATTACTACATGCAATTATTGCGTTTAGAAAGCTTTAATAATGACGCCGCCGTACCCGGATTAAATAGAAACTTAGCTCATAATCTGAAAGTCACCATCCCTGACCTATCCACACAAAAGCGCATTGCCGACATTCTCTCTGCTTATGATGATTTGATTGAAAATAATAATCGCCGCATTGCCATTTTAGAAAAATCTGCTCAAGAGCTGTATAAAGAATGGTTTGTACGTTTGCGCTTCCCTAACTATGAGAAGACAAAATTTGTGAACGGCTTGCCAGAGGGGTGGGAGGTTAAAACTTTAGGTAGCTTAACTGATATTGCTTCGAGTAAAAGAGTTTATTTGTCAGAATATGTAGAAAATGGGATACCTTTTTATCGTTCAAAAGAAATAATTCATTTAAGAAATGGACAAGATGTAACAAACCCTCTCTTTATCAGTAATGAACAGTTTCAAAAGTTTGATAGTAAGTTTGGCTCGCCTAAAAAATATGATATTTTAATCACTTCTGTTGGAACCATTGGTAAATCATACTTGTCAGATGGACATGTTTTTTATTTTAAGGATGGAAATTTACTTTGGCTTAAAACTTCTCAAAATATAAATTTAGCTTTGTTTTTATATACATGGCTTCAAAGTGAGGAGGCTCAAAAGAGCTTGCTGGCATCAAGTATTGGCACATCACAAAGCGCTTTAACAATAGAAAACTTGAAAAAAGTTAAAGTCTTAACACCTAAAGCATCTGTATTAGCTGATTTTTTTGATATAATTATTTCGCTTAAAGAAAAAAACATATATTTACAACAGCAGAACGCCAACCTTGCAAAACAACGTGACTTACTTCTTCCACGGTTTTTAAGTGGCAAATTAGAGGTGTAGTATGAAAAACATAGCTCATTTTCATGACGTCAAGGATGCCATTGAAACAGGTAAAAAGCTTGTAAAACTGCAGCAACAAAAAGAAGCACCAAGCCGTGAGGAAATGATAAAAACTTTGCTTGAAGCTAAAAATCATGCTCCTTTTGACATTACAGCTTTAGAATTTATGCAAGGGGATACATACTTTATGCCTTGGGAACAGTTTAGCGATGCTGATTTATATCGAAAGCTTGGACAGTATCAACAAGGTTTAGGTGTGTATCTTTTACGTAAAACTGGACAAAGTTTTTTGGGGTAACGAGTAAAAAAAGTATAGAGGGGCAAAGTATGCCAAACTTCATTTCCGAAGACAGTATAGAGCAAGCCGCCATAGCCAAGCTTGAGGCAGAGGGGTATACCGCCCTTAATTGCTATACACAGCAGCCTGATGACTTACAAGACGGTAGCGGGCGCAGTAGCAAGCGGCAAGTGGTTTTACCCCATATTTTGCGTGAAAGCCTTATCCGCCTAAACCCTCACATTCCCCTACCCTGCATAGAAAAAACACTGGAAGAGCTCACCAAAACGGCGCACAATGCGGAAATGATGGCGGTGAATTATGCCCAGTATCAAAAAATCCGTCATGGCATCACCGTGGAATATGAAGCAAATGGCAAAATGAGGCCAGACCGTCTTCACCTTATGGACTATGAAAATACTGAAAATAACACTTTCACTTGCGTTTCTCAGCTTTGGATACAAGGCGAAGTTCATTGGCGGCGACCTGATATTATTTTGTACATAAACGGTCTTCCCCTTGTGTTCATGGAGCTAAAAAACTCCACTGTGTCTGTGCATACGGCCTTTACCAAGAATTTACACGACTATAAAAAAGATATTCCTGCCCTTTTTCATCATAATCAAATTTGCGTCCTTTCCAATGGCCTTGAAACTCGTCTCGGTTCTTTTGCCGCCGGCTATGAACATTTTTTTGAATGGCTCAAGGTGGAAGATGAAAAGGAAAATCCCGACCGAAAACATATTAAAGAGCAAGGCATAAGCCTTGAATATCTCATAAAAGGCTTATGCCATAAAAAAGCCCTATTGGATTATATTGAAAACTTTATCCTTTTTGATAGGCAGAGAGTGAAACTTATTGCCAAAAGTCATCAATTTTTAGGCGTGAACAAAGCCTTTCAAGCCTTCTTGCGTCGGGAAGAACTCAAGGGCAAGCTTGGGGTGTTTTGGCACACGCAAGGCAGCGGCAAGAGTTATTCTATGGTTTTGCTGGCTCGTAAGATTAAGCATAAAGTCAGTGGGAATTTTACCTTTCTTGTAGTTACCGACCGTGAAGACCTAGACACACAAATTTGGAAGAACTTTTGGCGTACTGAATTTATCACCCCGGAAGAACAAGTACGCCCCGGAAGCAGTGGAAAGCTACGTGAAATGTTGCAGGGTAATAAAAGTATCCTTTTTACGCTTATTCATAAATTTAGATATGATAAAGGGAAGAAATATCCTGTGCTTTCAGAGCGTGATGACATCATCGTCATTGTGGATGAAGCCCACCGCACCCAATATAAAGATTTTGCAGAAAATATGCGCAAAGGGCTTCCCCATGCGCAGTATTTAGCCTTTACGGGGACGCCGCTTTTAGGCGCTAAACGACTGACCAATTCTTGGTTTGGGGATTACGTTTCTGAATATAATTTTGCCGAATCCATTAAGGATAATGCCACCGTGCCCTTGTATTATGTCAATGGCATGAAGGAAGTGCAGTTGCAAAATGTGTATCTTGACGATGATTTTGCCGACATCATCGAACAAGAGGAACTTACCGACACAGAAAAGCAAAGGCTGGAAAATCACTATGCCAAAGAATTGGAAATCATCAAGCGTGATGACCGCTTAGATAAAATTGCTCAGCATATTGCCTACCATTTCCCAAGGCGTGGCTTTTTGGGTAAGGGCATGGTCATTTCTGTGGATAAATTCACCGCAGTGAAGATGTTTGACAAGGTGCAATACCATTGGCAAGCCGAAATTAAAAAGCTGCATCAGCAAATAGCCCAAAGTAGGGACGAAGCAGAACGCAAAGAGCTAAAAAATATTGTTGATTATATGCGTCAGGTGCAAATGGCTGTGGTCATTAGCGAAGAAGACAAAGAGGAAGAAAAGTTTAACCTTGAAGGCTTATCCGTAAAGTTTCATCGTGAGCGTATGAAGAGTGTTGATGGCAACGGCTTTGATATTGAGGATAATTTCAAAGACCCTGAGCATCCTTTGCAGCTCGTGTTTGTGTGCTCCATGTGGCTTACGGGCTTTGATGCGCCTTCTGTTTCTACCTTGTACCTTGATAAACCCATGAAGGGGCATACGCTCATGCAAACCATTGCACGGGCAAATCGTGTATTCCCCGATAAGACCAGCGGTACAGTTATTGGTTATCTCGATGTGTTTGCATCGCTCAAAAAAGCACTGGTAGATTATGCCTCCCATGAACAAAGCGATTGCCCTGTGAAGGAAGTGGGCAAGCTTTATGACCTCTTGCTGGAGAGTATAGAGGGTACGAAAGAATTTTGCCTTGGGCATGGGGTGGACTTATCGGCGGTGGTAGACTGTGACGATGTATTCAAGAATTTAGCGGAATTTCAAGATTTTGCTGACATACTCACAGCGCATGATGACATAAAGAGCGAATTTAGGGTGTATGCCAATACCGTGCACAATATCTATGAGGCGCTCAAGCCTGAAATCTTCCACATGGATTTTGAGAAAGCTTATAAAGAGGCTATTCTCTACCTTAAAGATATTATAGATGGACGAGTACGACCCGAAAAACTGGAAAAAGCTAAAGAAAAAATCAATCAGCTTTTAGACCAAAGTATTGTGGTAGCCGATGATGGGCAGTTGCAAGCAGAGGTGGATGAACAAGGGCTGAGCATTAGCATTTCTACGCCTATAGATTTATCAAAACTTGATATTGAAGAGCTGGAAAAGCAATTTAAAAAAGTTACCCATAAAAATCTGGAAATTGCCAATCTGCGCACACATATAGAGAAGAAATTGGCACAAATGATAAAAAAGAACGTCACCCGTGCCTCTTTTGCTGAAAGATATCGCACCATTATTGACGCATACAATGCAGGCGGTGTACAAAATGACGAGTTTTATCAGAAGATTATGGACTTCATGAAAGACCTCAAGGAAGAAGATGCACGCCATATCCAAGAAGACCTTACCGAAGCGGAACTTGAGCTTTTTGACCTCTTGCGCAAGGAAAAACTCACCAAGGCTGAACTACAAAAAGTAAAACTTGCCGCCAAGGAATTATACACCACCCTTGTGCAGAAAAAAGCAGAACTCTTTGTTGTGGGCTGGGAATATGACGCCCAACCTAAAGAAAAAGTGCGTACCGAAATCATGGACGTGCTGAACGCACATCTGCCTGATAGCTATGATAGAGAAATCTTTACTGTGAAGACAAATTTAGTTTTTACGCATATCCTTGACCAGTCACTCATGGGGAATGTGTGGGTGGCGTAGGTAAAACGTTAAATATGGAGTTTAGATATGAAAGAAATCATAGAAAAAATATCAAGCTATAACATTTTTAACTATTTATTCCCTGGTGCTATATATGTTATTATCGTAAAGATGATTTCAAGCTATAACCTCGTCCAAAAAGATATTTTTATTGGAATATTTTTATATTACTTTATAGGGTTAGTTATAAGTCGTGTGGGTTCCATCATCATAGAACCTCTTTTTAAATTTTTAAAAATAATTACATATATCTCATATGATAAATATGTTAAGGCTGCCCAAATGGACAGCAAAATTGAACTTTTTTCAGAAATAAACAATATGTACCGCACTTTGTGTTCTGTTTTTTTGTGTATCTTGATAACTAAGATATTTGAGTTAATCCCTGAAAAAATAACAGTTTGCTCTTTTAGCTTGAATAAACAGTATCTTGCTTTTGTTGTGATTGCTATTTTATTTATTTTTGCATATAAAAAACAAACTGCCTATATTGTTGGGCGTGTTAAGCAACATGTAGAGGAGTAGTTTATGCAAGATTTTTATGAAATTGATTTTTTGAATGTTCGGGCTCAGAAAAGCGGTGATGCAATAACTATAAGGTACTGTGTTAATGATGAAATTAAAATTCACGTTGTAGATGGTGGGTTCCAATGTACTGGAGATCACCTCGTGACACACTTGCGAACATATTACAATAATATAAATACTATTGACCATGTTGTAGTAACTCACACCGACGCAGACCATACAGGTAGTATTAAAAGATTGCTTGAAGAGTTTTATGTCAAGGAGTTGTGGATGCATCGCCCTTGGTTATACTCAGAAGATCTTTTAAATAAATTTAAACGCTTTACTACCGTTGAAGGATTAACAAAGCGTTTCAAAGAACAATATGCCAACATTGCCGAGCTAGAAGAAGTTGCGAAAAAAAATAATACGCTTATTCGTTCTCCATTTCAAGGTTCTAGGATTGGTGAATTTACAGTACTTGCTCCCAGTCAAGAACGTTATTTAGATCTTTTAGTTGAGTCTGATAAAACCCCTGAAGCAGTTGTTGAAGATTATCAACCAAAAGGATTAGCGGCTCTTGTTGGTAAAGTAATACAATTTATAAAATCTGTTTGGGGACAAGAGTCATTTCCAAGTGAGGATACAAGCCCAGAAAATAATATGAGTGTTATTCAATATGCAAACATATGTGGTAAAAAAATATTACTGACAGGTGATGCAGGGAGAGCTGCGCTCTATGAAGCAGCGTGTTATGCGCCGTATGCAAAGCTAAATTTACCGGGCATAGATGTTTTTCAAGTTCCACACCACGGCTCTCGTCATAATGTATGCAGTGCCACGCTTGATGGATGGCTTGGAGAAAAACAGTCAAGTAGCTCTGAAGAAGCATTCTTTACTGCAGTTATTAGTGCATCAGAAGAGGATAAAGACCATCCAAGAAAAGTTGTTGTCAGGGCTTTAATGCATCGGGGAGCAAAGGTTCTCACAACTGAAAAAGAAAGTATTGTGTGTCGTCAAAATATTCCTTTGCGTCCAGGTTGGTCTGTAGCAACTCCACAAGCTTACCCTGATGAAACTGAAGCAGATTAAATTTTATTTTTTAACTAGGGAAGAATATTTATGAAAACAGCTCAAAAGTGGTTACTGCTTGCTGGATTTATTGGTGCAGTTTGGTGTGGTAAAGATATGTATGATAAGCATTTTAAGGGAAAATCTTCTGAAGAAATTGCTGAGATGATTAATGGTGCTTTTGAAAAGATACTTGCCTTTGCCCGTATTGTTAAGACAGGCTCTCAAATTCTTGAAGAAACAACTAAAAATCTTCGGAATGGTTTTACTTCTTTGTCTTTAGATAACGTAACTGAGGAAAAACTTACTACATTACGTTCGTTAGTCAACGATATTAACATATTAACACAAAATGCACCAGAAATTCAAGAACCGCTTGAAATTATTTCTACTAGTATTCATTGTGCCGAGTCTAGTATTCAAAAGAATTAAGTTTGAATTCTTTGAAAATTTAATCATAATGTCCTTTACAGGAAATTATGATAAGAGTTTCATCTTTTACGCCATAAACAATGCGGTTTACGTCATCAATACGCCTGCTCCAGTAGCCGCTTAGATTTTCCTTGAGGGCTTCGGGCTTTCCAATGCCCTCAAAGGGGCTACGCCTCATATCTTTGATAAGAGTATTGATTTTTTTAAGGGTTTTCTTGTCTTGTGTTTGCCAATAGCAATAATCATCCCAACTTTCATCTGTCCATAGAAGCTGCATGGCTAGTCCTCGATGAGCTCGTGGGAGACTAATTTGACCTTACCAGATTCAAGGTCATGAATACGCCTTTCTAGCACCGCCATATTCTTTTCTGAATAAAATGGATCAATGGCAACGTCAAATGGAATACGCCCCTCACGAGCAACTTTTCTGGCAAAGATAGTAAAGGCCGTTGACATATTAAGTCCTAGCTCTTTGCAAGTTTGTTCCATGTTCTTCTTCAAATTTGCATCCATGCGAAAATTTACCATTACTTGTGACATAGTTTTGCTCCTTGTTTTTCATAAAATTATACATTGTAAATCTAATGTCAAGCAATAGATTTACAATGTATAATGTTTTGGCTTTCAAGTATGTAAGAGATAACTACATGCGTAAGCGTGATACGTTTTGCTCTAGGTGGGGTTGATGCTCTACTTTTTGCCAATATTCAACTTTGCCTTCATACTTCAATAAATCCACATCTCCTGCCACACCAAAGGCATATTTTACGGTACGCTCGGCGTAGTCTTGCCAGTTACGATTTTCTTTACGCTGTTTTTCTGCTCGTAGGGTTGGGGCGCATGTTTCAATGGTGGCTTGTACCGCTTGTGGGCTATGACCTGTTACTCGCATACGCAAGGCAATCATGGCATCCACACGGGATAAATCTTCAAGGTGTAGGTGTTTGCGTAGGTCTTCATAGTGGGCGTA
>CAYJHS010000098.1:0-8971 GCA_964369815.1 uncultured Desulfovibrionaceae bacterium | reverse complement strand
TTTTGCCAATGGCTAAAGACCCCACAGTGCCCATAATAGCTATGGCTATGGCTGGATAAAATAGGTCACGAATGGCGTCAAGGCTGAACATAGGCGGCATGGATAATGGCGGGAAAATTGCCGGAACAGCCCCCACAAACTCCACTCCCTTTCCTTTCAGATTCAACATATAGGCTACACAGCTCACCACGATGAGAGCAACAAGGTATGAAGGCACACGATAGGAAATGCGTTTACAGAGCAGGACTATTAATATTGTCAAAAGTCCAATCCCCAAACTCCATGGATTAAAGTTGTGTATATTTTGAAAAACTGCCATCATATCTTGAAAAAAATATGATCGCGCCCCCATTGTAAACCCAAAAAAGTTAGAAATTTGCCCAGAAGCAATGAGTATCGCCGCCCCCAAGGAAAAACCCACCATAACCGAATGTGAAATAAAATTTGCCAAATCACCCAAACGGATAATACCCATAATAAGTTGGATAATTCCCACCAAGATAGTAATACCAAAGACATAAGGCATAAGCTCAACGGGGGAAAGAGTTGAAAGCTTCACTCCTCCAATGGTGGCATTGGCAATGGTAAAAAAAAGCAACATGGCGATGGCATTGGTGGGGCCTGCTGCCAAAAAGCGTGAAGAGCCCCACAACGCCGCTACCATAACGGTAAAAGTAGCGGCAAAAAGCCCGTACTTAGGGTCAATACCGGCAATAACAGCATAAGCCATGACTTGGGGTATGGCCACAGGCGCAACGGATAAACCGGCTATGATATCAGCCTTCAAGGTAGGCAAGGTCATATTTTGTAGGTCAGACCAAAAAGGGAAAAACCTTCCGCGCACATTTGCCCATGATAGATATATATTACTATATTTTTTCATAATTTATCCTTGTAACCATAAACGTAAAGAGTACAAATTCACACCAAAAATAAAAAATGTATTGCATAAAACAATACATAATAAATGCACGATGATAAAAAATAATTGTGCAACAAACTTCCATGGTTTGTTACACAATCAAAAAAACATGCTAAGTCATAATTATATAAAAAGCAATTTTAACACTGACAATAAATGACCGACACGCAAACGCCGTGTATATTACATTTTTTCCACTCTCCTTAGTATCCCCACATCTCCAAGCTTGACGAATGACTGGAGTAAATATAGATATACTGAGGTAAAATAACATATAAACTTTAACATCATGAATCCTAAAAACCAAAGGACGTGCATAAAATGTCACTCATCTCTTATAAAAAATTGTACAAAGCTCTCTGTCATGGAACGTTTATAAGGTATACCCCAATATTACTATGCCTTTTTTTCTTCTCTTATGGGACAAAGAGTGCTTTTTCTGCCGAATCCTTACGTCATACACCTGTGGTGAAAGCAGTACAAGAAGTAGCTCCTGCGGTGGTAAATATCACCAGCACCCGAGAAGTACGCCAGCGCTTCAACAACTCCTTCGAAGAATTTTTCTTTGGCCCTATGTTTCAAGCACCGGGACGCAACAGAACACGTACAAGCCTTGGATCAGGTGTCATAGTAGATGGTAAAAAAGGACTTGTGCTCACCAATGCCCATGTCATTGCCGGAGGAGAAGTGGTGCGCATCAACCTCCTTGATGGTAGAGAGTTTGAAGCTGATGTGGTGGGTGCCGAGCCAGATTTTGACTTAGCTGTCTTGCAAATTCGCGGGGCAAAGGATTTACCCAGCGTACAGCTTGGCAAGGATAACGATATTATGCCCGGTGAAACGGTTATAGCTATTGGTAATCCCTTTGGCTTTGCACATACAGTAACCACAGGGGTTATCTCTGCCACAGGGCGTAGTGTGCGCAGTAGCGATGGTATTTTTACTGACTTAATTCAAACTGATGCTGCCATTAACCCCGGCAATAGCGGTGGCCCTTTGTTAAATATTTTGGGAGAGCTTATTGGTATAAATACGGTTATTGATGCCAGAGCACAAGGCATTGGCTTTGCCATTCCTATTGGTAAGGCTGAGCGAGTAATGCAAGGCATTTTAGGGCAAGGTACAGTATCACCACTATGGCTTGGCTTGCACGGCCAAGATGTGGATCAACGCATTGCCATGGCATTAAATCTCAAAAAGCCTTCTGGAATATTTATCACTGAAATTGCCCCAAATAGCCCTGCTGCCAAAGCCGAAGTATTGCTTGGGGATATTATCTTACGCATGGGCAATACAGAAATTCGAGACAGACAAGACTATTTGCAAGTGCTGCGCAACCATACGCCCGGTAAGGCTGTACAGTTACAACTGTGGCGGCAAGAAAAACCGCTAACTCTTTCTGTGATACCTACCGCTTTTTCTGCACAAGAAGCTTTACAAAACATGGAAAAACGCTGGGGTTTCACCATTAATGAGCGTAATGGGGCTGTATATGTGCGCAGTGTTGATCCAAAAGGAGCAGCAAAAGTGTTTCGTGTGGGTGACAAAATCCTTGGAGTTGGTAATGTTGCCACACAAAATGTAGATGATTTTTTAGCTATTTTCCGAACACAGCGCATGGCTCGACAAGTCCTTATACATGTAGAGCGCAAAGGAAGGCGATACTACGCACGGCTTACGTTATAAACGGACAAAAACGTCAATTTTTGATGCTGACTTAAGGTAATATTGTATACATACATTTAATACTTGACACTGCGTAGGGCTAAAGCTATCCCTTCTTAAACGAGATGCATATCTCATTTGTCTAAGAGGTAAAAACATACATGGTGTATGACCACAAGGTAACTTGTGTAAAAAATGTAATGGAGGAAATTATGGGCTGGAACGTAACAGTTGACGCAGAAAAATGTACAGGTTGTGGCGAATGTGTAGACATTTGCCCAGTAGAAGTTTACGAAATTCAAGATGGCAAATCCAGTGCCGTTAACGAAGAAGAATGTCTTGGCTGCGAATCTTGCGTAGAAGTATGCGAGACTAGCGCTATTACCATTGAAGAAATGTAATTCTATTCAAATGTATTGAGTCGTTAAAGTAAGTTTACGAAATACTTTTTTGGCATGTTTCTCCTTGCCAAGAATAAAAAAAGACTTATTTTCTTTACGCTCAGTGAATCGGTGCCGCCGAGCAACAAAGCTTGGCGGCACTTTGAGTAATATTTTCTCAAAAGGTAGACACATGATTCCAGATCTTTCCCATATTTTTGCTCGCTACGAAGCCCTTGTGGCGGAAACCGATGCCCTTTTTACCCACATAAAAACAAATTTTAGCGACTGTGTCACCTGTGAACAAGGCTGTAGTGACTGTTGCCATGCGGTCTTTGACCTCTCCTTGGTAGAGGCCATGTATTTAAATCAGACCTTTCTTGAAAAAGTACCCTATGGTAAAGAGCGTTCCGATACACTTATGCGGGCCGCTGACCTTGACCGCATAACCACACGCATCAAAAAAGACTTTTATAAAGCTGCCAAAGACGGAAAGGACACCACAGAAATTATGCACGAGGCTGCACGCTTACGCATGCCTTGTCCTTTGCTAAACGCAGAAAACTCCTGTATTATCTATGACAAGCGCCCCATTACCTGTCGCCTTTATGGCATTCCGCTCAATATCAATGGGGAAGGACATGTGTGTGGCAAAAACGCCTTTTCTAAGGGTGGCCAATATCCAACGGTAAATTTAGCCACCATTCAAAAACGCCTTGATGACCTTTCCATGGAAATTGCCATAACAGTAAAAAGCCGCTTTAGTGAACTTAATCAAGTCTTTGTGCCTGTGTCCATGGCTTTACTTAATAAGTATGATGCCCAATATCTTGGCATTGGACCGGCAAAAAAGGAGGCATAACATGCTGGAAATGATTCCTGCTTCCGTGTTTCGTGATGGCACCCGCCAAGAACTTACCGAAGAGCAAGAAATGCTCAAAAAAGAAATTTATGAGAAAATGAATCCACGACGCCGTAAGTTTGTGGATCGCATTGGCTATGAAAATTGGGATCCATTCCAAAAACCTAATGACCCGTTGGATATTCGCCTTGACGCAACCAAAAGAACGACGCAACAACTCGTGCGAGAGTTTTTGCAAGTTGCCGCCCAAAAGGGACATTATAGCAATGATTATGGGCGTGGTGCTTTAGAATGCGCCCTTGGTGTAGTAAATAAGGATGACAAATACTTAGGGGTGTTTGATTTTTGCCTCTGGTACCATGAATTACTTAAAAAAGAAGGATATATTAAATGAAAAAAAGCTACGATGACCTTGACGAATACATTGCCGATTTGAAAAAAGAACTCGAAGACAACGAGCAATGTGCCAACCACCACTATAACCTTGGCTTAGCTCTCTTAAGCAAAAGAGATTTTATGGGTGCGGAAGAATCTTTCTTAGCCGCTGTACGTAATTCACCTCGCTTAGCTGAAGCCTTTGTGCAACTTGGAGGCATTTGCCTTGAGCGAGGCGATTTAGATGGTTGTTTACGCTATAACGAAGAAGCCGCCAACTGCCGCGCAAAATTCCCCATACCTTGGGGTAATATCGGTTTTGTGCACCTACAAAGAGGAGAGCCAGAAAAGGCCATCAGAGCTTTAAAAAAGGCTATTAAATGGGAACCTAACTTTGTGCAAGCCCACAATGCACTGGCTACAGCGTTTTTTATGGAAGGCGATTACGAAGCCAGCGAAGCAGCCTGCAATGAAGTGTTACGCCGTGAACCCGGCTTTGCACCAGCATGGAATAATTTATCGCTCGCCCTTTTTGAAAAAGGTGAATTTAAGCGTGCCGTAGAAGCCGCAGATAAAGCCCTTGCCCTTGGTTATGAAGTGCACTCAGATTTCTTAGAAGACCTTGCCCCGCATAGATAAAATCTGAGAGTAATATATAGTTATAGCAGTATTTTCTGGGGGAAAACCTTTTCTGGTGAAAAGTTCCCCCCAGACCCCCTTTCCAAAAAACTTTAAATGCGGCAGTATACTATCTTTGAAAGTAAAACCTTGCCGCAATGCAGTAAGTTTTTTTCACATCCTTTTCTTCTAAAATATCGCAAATTAATTTGAAAACACTCCCTAAATTTTGGCCTCATGTAGCTACAGAACGTCTTACTACATACCTTGAATGGCGAAGGCTGCACGAAGATGCACAGCACACGCCGCAAGAATGGTTAAAAACAATGGTTTCAGGTAAAATACACATTTTACGCAACTAGAGCCAAATCTTTAACCGTTAGAAAACACATACCGGATCGTGTTGCCCCTTTCTTTGGTGAAGAACCATGTAATGCAGTATTATGCAACATTTCATCCACCGTTGTAGTGCATTCAGGAATAATGCTCACTGTATATTTTTCGGCATCTTTGGGTCATCTTGAAGTCAGAATGTCCCATCAGCTCATTCACGCTGTACAGGTCAAAGCCACGCTGTACCAGCCATGAGGCGAAAGTATGGCGTAAGTTATGAAAGCAGTTCTTTTGATGGGGGTCTGTGATATTTCAGCTGAAGAGTTCATCGGCTACACGGGGCAGCTGAAATACACCTTGCCTTTCTTTCATTAAGGCTTATATTCCCTAACGGGAAAGGAAAGCAGAGTAGTGTACTATGTTTTTCCTCCTCACACCTCGCTACCGTATTACGCTTTTTTAAGCATTACCATACTTTCTAACGCGTGGTAGCCCGGTGGTAGCCCAAAGAAAAAGGGGCTTAAAGCTTTTAACTTTAAACCCCTGAAATTTCTGGTGGGCCATCAGGGACTCGAACCCCGAACCAATTGATTAAGAGTCAACTGCTCTACCAATTGAGCTAATGACCCACGCGAAGAAATGCTTTTATGCTTTTGCGCATATAAAGTCAAGTAAAATTTTGAGTATTTTCGAGGACAGCTTTTATGAAAAAATTATCCATGTATCTATTTGTATTTATTATAAGTTTTATGTCACTCCGTGCCGTTCCAGCATGCGCCTTTATGGATGAAATTCCCGAGGGGCTAGAAGTTCAAAGCCAACTTGTCATTGACAATGGTACACTTATTGGGGTGGTGGAGTTGCATATTGCTAAAGATTATTATGCCTACGCTTCTGGAAATGCACAGAGTGTTGGCTTACCAACGCAACTTATTGTGACAAACAGTACAGGAAAAATTTTTCCATCCTATCTTCCGGCTGGTGTAGAACGCCAAGATTATTACGAAAAAGACAAGCGTATATTGGCTTACAATGATAAGATTTTTCTTTTTGCTGACCTTGGCCTGTTAAACGAAAACACCAAAAATGAGACATCATTTACTGCAAAGCTTTCCATGCTTTTATGTTCAAAGCAACATTGCCTCCCTGTACGTGTTCCATTAACCTTTCAAATTCCCACTACCCCCCTGCCCTCTTTGCAGACACAACCTTTTGCCACCCTTTTTCATGCTACAAAAGCACTGGGCAATGCCAATGCTGCCCTTATGCAAGCAGAAGTAGCACAGCCGCAACAGCAAGCAAGTTCGAGTACTTCTCTTAGCAAACTGCAAGGGAAATTAGACACTTTTGACACAAGGTCTCATTCTCCTTCCGATGTGGCTACTCAAAACAGCACCGAGCAGGGCCCCAAAGATGGTAACCAACCAACTACATGGAACTTTTCACCACAGCCTTTTACCGAAGGGCTTGAAGTATCGAGTTTAGGCAAAGCCCTTCTTTTTGGACTACTTGCAGGTTTAATCTTAAACCTTATGCCTTGCGTCTTGCCTGTGCTCACCTTGAAAATGCACTCTTTATTGCGCTCTGAAGATGGTGAAGAACGCAAACAAGCCTTTAAAATCCACAACTTATACTTTGCAGCAGGTATTATGTGCCAATTTTTCTTACTGGCCATTATCTTAGGCTCTGCAAAACTTATGTGGGGTGAGTTATTTCAAAATGTCTACTTTGTATCTTTCATGCTGGTGATTATTTTTGCCCTAGCTTTATCTCTTATGGGGCTATTTACCCTGCCTATCATTGACCTTAAAGCATCAGCCAGCCTCTCTCCTCGCCGTCAAGCCTTTGTTACCGGCATGGTAGCCACTTTATTAGCAACCCCATGCAGTGGACCTTTATTGGGGGGTGTTTTAAGCTGGACACTACTACAACCACTATATTTAATTATAATTATTATAACTACCGTAGGCATTGGTATGAGCCTGCCCTACCTCCTGTTTGCCGTCCAACCACACTATGTACGCTTTTTACCAAAACCCGGTAATTGGATGCATGCACTAGAGCGTTTTGTTGCGTTTTTCTTGCTAGCAACAGCCGTTTATATCTTCTCGGTGCTCCCCTCTTATGCGCATATTACCATGCTTGCAACCTTGTTATTAGTAGCTTTTTGTGGATGGTTATGGGGGCACTTTGGGGGGTTATCTGCTCCGAAGTGGCGTCGAAGGATTTTAGCAGGAGTTTTTTTGCTAAGCATGACGAGCGCTGTAGTGTATGGGGTAAAAGCGCCACAAGCCTCGGAATTTCAATGGGAAAACTTCATGGAGCAAAGTTTTGTGGCCAATCTTGGGAAAAAAGCCATGGTGGTTGAGTTCACCGCAGATTGGTGCCCTAATTGAAAATATGTAGAAAAAACTGCGCTTACGCCCAAAAATTTACAAAAATGGCACAAAGAATTTGACGTGACTTTTATACAAGTTGACTTTACAAAGGACAATGTTGCAGGGGAAGCCTTACTGCAAGCTCTTGGTAGCAAAAGCATCCCTTTTACTGCAATTTTTGGCCTTGGGGAAAACGCACAGCGCCCTGTTATTATTAGAGACATTTACACTGCCGAGGACATGGAAAAGGCACTAAAACAAGCTTTACCATAAAGCTCGGCTCTGTTCTAAATAAATATGGTAACATAAAGTGAATCAAAAAATTAAATTATTATACATTGTAAGCTTAATTGCAATAACACTTATATATGTGTGGTGTATGGCAGTGCTTATCCTTACACGACAAACAGATGTGCTGCTAATCGTAAGCATTCTTTTATCAACAGTCTTAGCATGGGGAGGATGGTACACGTTCATAAGGCAGCGTTTTTATCTATGCATTCCATGCATTATTATACTTATTATTACACTTATTTTAGGATATTTTGCCATCATGGACGCTGGCGCCCCTGCGCTCCTAAGTCTTGTAACAATGTAACATGCTTTAGTCGGACTGTGGAAACACAACCCGACTAAAGCCTTGTGCAATCCTTGCCATATATTTCATTTTGAACATTATATTCATAAATTCTAAGTTAATCGCAAAACAATTATACCTACAATTCTAAGCACCTTTGCCATGCAACGGTTCGCTTTATAACAGTTCCCCACACAATTTTTTTATTTTACCACGTTCTTGTATTTTTATACTCACAGTTACCTATTCTTACTGTGCAAGCTTTTTAATATAGTTGCTTTTTTGTACAAAATGTTTCATTATATTCTTGTAAACGCCCAATGTTTTATGTCGCAGTTTACGATATTAAGCATTTCAATAATTTTTTAAATAAAAAAGATTGTAATGCGAGTCGGAGATTTCACATGATATACAATCATAAAGCCTTTTTTATACAATCTTACATATACAAGACAATTTACTCCCTTTGTATAGTGACACTTTTACTTATGAACCATAGTTTAACCTATGCGGGACAACCCTTTACCCTTACAGAGGAAGAAGAAAGCTATATAAAGGCCGCAAGCCCTATTAAGATAACCTATGATGCTTTTTGGCCACCATTTGAAAAATTTGACAGTAAAACACAAAAGGTACACGGCATTAACTACGAAATACTTATGCTCATCGCCGAGCTTAGCGGCTTAAAGTTTACTTTCGTCCATGGCCTTACCTATGGGCAGGCTTTAGAGAATTTAAGTCTTGGCAAGACGGATATGCACCTAAGCTATGACACCAATCCGGAAAAAGCCAAAGAATTAAATGCCCTTATATCAGAGACCTTTCTTGCGACCCCTATCGCTATGGTAGGTAAAGACTATC